>CAIYTJ010000196.1 GCA_903929065.1 uncultured Bacteroidales bacterium
AACTATAAACTATAAACTATAAACTATAAACTATAAACTATAAACTATAAACTATAAACTATAAACTATAAACTATAAACTATTTCTTCTTTCCATGTCCGTACCCGTATCCATACTGATATTTACCATATCCATAACCATATTTGCTATGGTATGAATAGCGGTTTGATTCCAGATCTACATCGTTCACCACCAGGAAGAGCCGTTTTAATGTTTTTTCTGTGTTGATTCTATTAATAAATTCAATATTTCGTTTATCGGTAAATCCGGCACGGCAAATATAAAGAGTAAGGTTGGAAACCCGGTCAATCAGGAATGTATCCGAAACCGCACCTACCGGTGCCGAGTCAATAATAATATAGTCGTATTGTTTTTTCAATTCGTCGATTAATAAATCGAACCGCTCTTTCATAATTAATTCAGTAGGATTAGGCGGTACAACACCAGCCGGAATTACATGCAATGTTGGAAACCTTTCGGGCTTATGAATCATTGGTTTATAATCTGCCTCCTGTCCGGAAAGGTAGGCTGTAAGCCCATTTTTATCTTTAATTTTAAAGTTTTTAGCCAGCTGTGGATTACGCAAGTCAAGTCCCAGCAGAATTACTTTTTTATCAGCAAGTGATAACATGATGGATAAGTTAAGGCTGACAAAAGTTTTTCCTTCACCTGACATGGTGGAAGTAACTAAAATTACTTTTTCAGTCGGGTGATCCAGTGTAAACTGAAGTTTGGTTCGGAGCAGTCGGAACAATTCCGAATTCGAGCTGGCATTAGCCTTATAATCAATAATAATGGTGTCCGAATTATCGTGTCCCAATTCGGTTATCACCGGAATATCTGTCAGTTTTTCCACATCATGGCGGCTTCGAATTGAGGTATTGATCAGATCAAGGATATAAATTACCAAAGCCGGAATTAAAAGACCTATCAGCAAGTATATCAGCATGATTAACGAACGGTGTGGTCCGATAAAGGCTGCATCGTCCGGTGTATTAAGCACACGGCTTTTGGGAACAGTTACAGCCATGTTCAACGTTGCTTCTTCCCGTTTGTGCAGTAGGAACAGGAATAATGATTCTTTTACCTGTTGCTGGCGCTTTATTTCGATATATTCCCTTTCCTGACGCGGGATATTTCGAATTTTGGATTGCATTTTCGAATTTTGAGAAGTTATATCCGAATTGTTTATTTGCAATCCTTTCCGGCTATTGGCAATGCTGGTTTTAATTGCTTTTCGAATCGAACTTATATCCTGATTAAGAATTTTAAGTGCCGGATTTTCATCCGATGAACTGCGGGCCAACCGTTCACGGGTCATAATTAGTTCATCATATTTCTGAATCATGGATGCCATTCCAAGGTCGGTTAGACCCAAATTAGGAATCGGTGCATATTGGTTGGCCGGATTATTAATAAACTCTTCGACATATTTGACCAAATGTTGTTGCATTTCCACTTCTATCTGCTTCTGATCATATAGATTGTCTTTCGTAATATATGCTTTGGCATCTTCCTGTATATCGGTCAGTTTATTGGTTTGCTTATACTTTTCAATATCCATTTCAACATCGCTCAGTTCATTGGTAAGTAATTTCAACCGGATATCAATAAATTTAGCCGTATTGATAGCCGATACATTATTTTGTTCGGAAGCGTCCTCGTTGTAAATTTCAGCTAATGTATTCAAAATATCCTGCCCCTTCTGAACATTGGAAGTATGGAATGTCAGATTAATAACATCTACCATTTTGGCCACATCAGTCGTCAGTGCACCTTCTGAAAGCGATTTAGCCACTGCTACGGGACTATTTATTGCAACATTAATTGGTTCTGTAAGCAATGCATTTCCGGTTCTGTATTCAATATATACACGGCCGGCCGGAGTATTTACTACTGCGGGTAAGCTTTTTAAAGTCTGTTCAAACTTAGTCTTTCCTGTAATTCCTTTTACCAATAGTTGACCGTTATCCGGACTAATTGTAAAACTGACCCATGATTTAAGTTTTACCAAAGACAGGCTATCCATGTGCACATAAACCGGTGCAGCTGTGTACAAATCTTCCGTCTTTAAATATACTTTGTGGCTGTAGGAAGTATAAAGTTGAAGCTCATTTACAACCCGTTTCATTAAAGCAGTCGATTTTATAACTTGTTCTTCATTATTTATCATCGAAGATGATCTGGCGCCTCCCATACCGGCAGCATCCAATTGCTTCAGCACTGACATTTCGTTCATCTGTCCACTTCTGGTCTGATCAATAATTAATACAGATGACTTGACTTCAAAAACATCATTCTGCAACCGGCTGTATACAGCTCCGGTAATTATTGCTAAAACTGCAGATAAAGCAAACCATCTCCAGTTAAAAACAAATTTCTCGAAAATTTCTCTCCATTCAATTGGTTTCTCCTGAATATCCTGTTCAAATTGATCAAAGTTAGTGTCCATTATTTTATATAGTGATAAACGGTTAGTTATGAATAATTAGTGATGAGTTGGGAATGATGATTTATGATTTAAGATTTAAGAGTAATGAGTGTCAGGAGGTTTAGTCTTTACATTTTGACTGTTTACTGTTTACTTTTTACTGTCAACTATTTTTTTAGTATTGTAATTACAAAAGTGGTCAGTGAAATTAATGTACCGACAATAGAAATAGCAAATGTTTCCAGACTTCCAAGATTTGACGAGTTAGATTTAGGATTATTTGGTTGAATATACAGTATGTCGTTCTGTTGCAGGAAATAATAAGGAGAATCAATCAATCTTTTATCACGTAAATCGATTCGTACTGTCACGCGCTTTCCATTGCCTTCGCGAATAAGCAAAACATTATCTCTTCTGCCATAAATAGTCAAATCACCTGCCATTGCAATAGCATCAAATATCGATACTTTCTCATTATCAATAGGACATACACCGGGGCGGTTTACTTCCCCCAGTACCGATATTTTAAAATTAGCATCCCTGATTAAAATAATGGGTTCTTCCTTAATATACCTGGGATAAATCTGAGCTTTGATATAATCGTTCAGATCAGTTTTTTTCATTCCGGCTACATGAATTCGTCCAACCACCGGAAACATAATATCTCCGCGCGTGTCAACCAAATAATTTTGCAAGGAAGTTGCTACGCTAGTTACACTGGATATATTAAATGAATTTTGACTTGGAATTACCGGCAGATTAAAAGGAAGAGAAGCCTCCGGAGTAGTAGTATTCACAGTGATAGTGAGTAGATCACCTACTTTAAGGGTTACATCGGGAATGGCAGTATTGGTGGAATCGTTGTAGACAATCTGTTTTCCGGCATCTTGTACATAAACAATCTGCTTACTGGTATTACAACTTGTAATGAGAAGGGTCAGTATAACGAATAAAATATTTTTTTTCACTAATATATGTCTTTTTTGGTGATTTATTG
>CAIYTJ010000197.1 GCA_903929065.1 uncultured Bacteroidales bacterium
CGATCTCCAAATTCCGAATACAAATAATTTTCAAAGTATGCCGGATAATGTTTCCAATGGTTATGAAGCCGGAGCCGGTTTATCGCTCAATTCGCAACTTGGAAAAGTATTGGTTAACTCAAATTTCAGGTATTCATTTAATCACATTGACAGCTATCAGAATCAAATTGCTGCAACTGATTTAAAAAGCTGGAACTGGAATACGTTTATTATGGCTCCGCTGCCCTGGGATTTAAAGCTTATTGCCATGTTTAATATAAACGGACCGACGTTGGATGGACAGACAGTAACTCAAATGACACCATTTTATTTTGTAGGACTTGTCAAACAATTTAAAAACAACAGTTCGCTCAATATTCTGGCATTTAATCCTTTTGCCAGCCGTTTCTTTGATAGCACAGTCACACTCAACAGTAATTCGGTTTATCAAAAAACAGATACTTATATGAAAAACCAGACTGCTTTTGCTATCATGTACAGCTATAATTTCAAAGTAGGTAAAAACGTAGAAAAACAAAAGCATACGGTTGAACAACAGGCTGAAGACAGCATGGTAAAACTGCCTTTCTAAAGCTTATAATTATAAACCCCTGGAAAAGACTGTCGTAAAGTTGAGATTACGACAGTCTTTTCACTTTACAAAACGATTTATGACCCCAAAGCGGGTTGAACAAACGGAAAATTACAAAATGATTGAAAACAAACTCTTCGAAAAAAAAGATTATACGGAAAAGAAGCTTCCCTGTGATGTATATGAAAACTGCCGCTTTGTAAATTGCAACTTTTACAACTCCGATTTACTGAATGTAACGTTTAGGGAATGTCAGTTTGAAAGTTGTGATTTCAGTATGGCCAGCCTTAAGAACACAGCGATGAATGATGTTCTGTTTCTGGGTTGTAAACTGGTGGGAGTTCAGTTTGACGAATGCAATCCGTTTTTATTTTCGGTAGGTTTCGAAAATTGTGTGTTGAAATTAGCCGTATTTTATAAGACTAAACTGAAAAAGACACGCTTTAAAAACTGTAATCTGCAGGAAACTGATTTTACCGAAGCCGAACTTACCGAAGCTGTATTTGATAACTGTGATCTTCAACGGGCTATTTTTCATAAAACCAACCTTGAAAAAGCAGATTTCCGCACTTCCTTCATGTATTCCATCGACCCGGAAGCAAATAAGATAAAAAAAGCACGATTTTCAGGAATGGGACTTGTCGGTTTGCTGGATAAATATGGAATAGTGATCGATTGAAGATTATTTTCTTAAATCCTTTGCTCCTCTTACTTCCGTCGAGACTTCATTCAGCCAGCCTGCTTGTTGAAAAACAGCAGTTTGTATTTTGATAAAGCGTATATTGGGCAAGTTCACTGCATTTCCTAACGAATCAACGGCATTGGAAATATCAAACTTATTAGCTCCAAGGTCAGAATCATAATCAGTTCCATAGAGGTTTTTTGCATAACCCCAGGTAAATAGCGTTGGAGGAACAATCCAGTTTTCAGTACCGGTGGTAGATGTGTTTATGTATGAATCCGGCAAACGGGTTCCATAAAAAGTAATGCTGTCGGTCGTTGTTGCAGGCCACCACCAGGCAGATGAGTATTTAGAACCGAATCCTGATTTAAGTTCTCCCGTTGTTCCTTCACTGTCTTTCCAGGTTATGTTTGTAGTGTCCGAAACGGCTTTATAATAACGCAGCCAATAATGCATTTTGGAATTGGAAAACTGATTTCCTTTCAGTTCGTACCAGGTTTCATTGGGTAATCCGTCGCCATTGGTATCACTCATTACATAAACAATCCCAGGTTCGGGTGAAGCGCCTTTCAACGAAATCACTTCGAAATCAAATCCATCACCATTCACCACATTATGGTCAAAACCAGCCACCACATACCCGCCAAAACCTCCTAAATATAAAAATCCTTTGTCATTTGTAGGCTCACCAATAAAATTTGAAATATCTGTTTTCTTCGCCAGCAAAGCATGTTGTCCTGGACCGTAAACATAATCGAAAACAGTTGTAATATAGGCAGATGAGTTTGTTGGCTCTTTGAACCAATCGCATGAAATTAGGATAAAAGGGATAGTAAATATGAAAAAATGTTTCGCTGAAAAGTGCATTGAGATAAATTTTAATTGGTTGCAAAGTTACTCCATTTCCAAATAATGACAGAATATTTAGTGGAATAGTTATGAACAATATTTTTCTCAAAAAAATAAGTATTGTACTGACATTGTGTATTTTAAATTCATTTTTAGCATATTTAAAATATTCTTTTTAAAATAAAATCCAAGAGAACTATTCATTTCGTTTAATAATTAAATCTTAAAATCACGATGTAAGAAAATAAAAACTATTCCGTCAATATAATAAACGGAACTTTATTAAATCAATTCAAAATACCAACTTTTTAAAATTTGAATGTATGAAAACAACAATTAAAAATCAGTTTGGAAGATTTATTCTTCTTGCAGGCTTAACGATTTTGAGCACACAATTATTTGCATCTGAATCTTTCTCGGTAAAGGGAAAAGTTATAAATTCTTCTAATGGCAATATCAAAAATGCCATAGTTACTTTATCGCATATCAAAACCCTTGAACCAATTGCAACTACAAAATGTAATGAAAATGGGGACTTCTATTTTGACAAAGTAGCTGAAGGTGAATACATTATGACAGTTCAAAAGGATGGTATTTCGAGAGCTAAATCAAAAATTATTTCTCTTGACGAAAATGGAAAAATCGCAGAAAAAAAAGTTGAGCATACTGAAACTATTCAACTTATTGATATTGTTAGCTAATTCAAAACATTAAAATCAGAAAGAGGACATAAGGGCAACAAATAATTAAGAAAAAGCGTTTTCTGATTAGGTTTTGTTTGTAATTTTTCTTTAATTTGCAGAACGTTTAATCAACATCAAACTTATATGTCAAAACCATCGTTCGTCCTCTGCCTCTTTTTGATTTATTGTTCTACCTTTTTCGGACAACAATATTCTGATTTTTTTATCAATAAATCATGTCGTATCGATTTCCATTTTTGTGGAAATGCCCGACAAACTTCGGTTTTCCTGGACAAAGTGAAGCAAGAACCATTTTGGGGTGGACGTCAAGGGCATTTATCAACTGACCTGAATCTGGGTGATTTCCGATTCAGGGTGTTGGACAGCTTAAGTAATAAGCAAATTTACATTGATGGTTTCAGTGCGCTGTTTCACGAATGGCAATCGACTCCCGAAGCCCAAATAACCAGCAAAAGTTTTGAACAAACCCTTTTATTTCCTTTTCCCAAGAAAACTGTCACATTAATCATTGAAAAACGTTTGGATTTGGATCAATGGAATGAATTATTCAGATATTCGCTCTCGCCCACAGATAAATTAATTCAAAAATCAGCTCCAAAAGCAGTTCCTGTAAAGATAATTACTCAAACTGCCTCACCTGAGAAAGCCATAGATATTGCGGTAATTGCCGAAGGTTATTCAGCCAATGAACAAGAAAAATTCTATAAAGATGCTCAAAAATTATCCGAAAATCTGCTTACCCACGAACCGTTTACCAAATACAAGAGCCGGATTAATATTTACGCTATTGCTGCACCGTCAGAACAATCTGGAATTTCATTGTCTAAAGATTCTGGTTGGAAAAACACAGCCGTGAATTCTCATTTTTACACATTCTATTCGGCTCGATACCTCACTACCACAAATACTTTTGCTGTGCGTGATTTGGCTGCGTTGGTGCCTTATGATGCTATTTACGTGTTGGCAAATACTTCAACTTACGGTGGTGGTGGAATTTTCAACTTTTACGCTCTTACAGCTGCCGATAATAAACTGGCAACTCAGGTTACTGTTCATGAATTCGGACATTCTTTTGCCGGTTTGGCTGATGAATATGCTTACGACACTGACGTGTTGGATCAAACTTACGACATAAAGAAAGAACCGTGGGAACCGAATATCACTTCACTGGTTCAGTTTGACAGGAAATGGAAAAACCAGTTGACTGCCGGAACTGCAATTCCGACAATTGTGAAAGATTCAACAAAATTAGGCGTTTATGAAGGAGCCGGTTATCTCGTCAAAAAAATGTATCGTCCAATGCTTGATTGCCGGATGCGAACTAACAAAGCTCCGGAATTTTGTCCGATTTGCAAGCAGGCTGTTGAAAAAATGATTTTATTCTTGACAGAGGAAAAATAAGGAATTAGTTGGCTTTTAGCCACATATCATAGAGTTTCAAAACCTTCTTTATATCTTTAAAACTAATATTGTCAGAAACTTCTTTCAGAAATTTTTCATCAAAATCAAATAGTCTCAATAAATCTCTGACTGTTTTAATTTTGTCGGTTGGTTCTACTTTTATCAAACCTTTCGATGGTGTAAAAAGATAATAATCAGAATAAGTTTCATATTTTATATGATCTCTATTCACATGAGGATTATCATAAAAATTTAAATACCTGTAAAGTTCTATAGTGCCTTTATAGGTGAGTCCAAGGAATTGGAATCTACTACTTTCATTTTTGAAAAGACTGTTATGACTCACTTCAAAACGCTTGAATAAGAACTTTTCAGTTTTATAAGTAAATCCAAATCCTAAAATATCTTTTGGATAAAAAATTTCAAAATGAATTGCTTCTTTCTTCCTGAATAAAACTCTCGAATAAAGAGATTCCTGTTCAAAGCTATTTATTTTTACCGCTCCGGAAGTTTGTTCTAACTGACTCAATTGAATAATACCAAATATTGTATCCGATTTCTCATTTATTATATAGCCATTTGTTCTTATTGCCAGGGAACTACTCCAAAAGCACAAAAACATTAACAAGAGCGAAGTTACAAATTTTAGTCGGCTCATAAAACATTAGTATCAATTCTATTCCAAATATAAATAATCGCAATGTACTAGCGGTTTTTGGTTCTTTTTACCAATCATTTCACGCGCTTTATCACTGTCGTACTGTGCTTTACCAACACCAAGCGATTTTCCTTTGTGATTGATAATCTTTACAATATCGTCTTTTTCAAAATCACCAACAATTTTAGTGGCGCCAATTGGTAACAAACTCACGGCTTTATCACCGGTCAGCACATTAGCTGCATTTTCATTCACGTGTATTTCACCTTTTGCGAAACCTTCGCTGTGGGCAATCCACTTCTTCACACTCGAAACTTCACTTCCCGAAGCCACAAAGCGTGTACAAACAACATCTGCCTTTTTATCGAGTAACTGAAGCAAAACGCCATCGTTCTTGCCGTTGGCAATAATCACATCAATTCCTTCATCAGCAATCTTCCGGGCAATGCTGGTTTTTGTCAACATGCCACCGCGTCCGAAAGTTGATTTTGTGCTTTGTATGAAATCTGAAATATCCTGACCTTTTTCAATTTGCCGAATCACTTTTGAATCCGGATCAGTTGGTGAACCGTTATAAATTCCATCAATATTGCTCAAAATTATCAGAGCATTCATGTCCATCATCGAAGCAATCAAACCGGAAAGTTCATCGTTATCGGTAAACATTAATTCTGTCACCGAAACCGTATCATTCTCATTTACAATCGGAATAACATTATTTTCAAGCATTACCCGCATGCAGTTCCGCTGATTCAGGTAGTGGCGGCGGCTGCTGAAATTTTCTTTCATTGTCAGCACCTGGCCAACCATAATGCCATGTTCGCGAAACAAATCGTAATAATGATTGATAAGTTTTGCCTGTCCAACCGCTGAAAAAAGCTGACGTTGATCCACCACATCCATTTTTTTTGAAATTCCCATCACACTTCTTCCGGAAGCAACCGCACCCGAAGAAATCAGCACAATTTCCACCCCTTTTTTATGTAATTGCGAAATCTGATCAACAAGTGCCGACATGCGTGTTATGTCCAACGTTCCATCAGCACGTGTAAGCACATTACTTCCAATTTTTACAGCTATTTTTTTATATCGAGTTGGCATGATTCTTTACTTTTTACTACCGACTAAAATTATTTTTCGTTATAAACCACATGCATTAAAGTGGTACCGACGGCATTTAACGTGTTTTTATCAACATTCTCCATCGTATCATGTGTTGTGTGCCAATACGTTGCGAAACCGGTGCCGGACTTAGAATCGTACTGAATAATA
>CAIYTJ010000198.1 GCA_903929065.1 uncultured Bacteroidales bacterium
AGGCAGTCCGACTTATAGCAACGAACTATATCCTGAAATCGAATCATTGCTAAGAAAAGTTGAAATTCGTGGTATAAAAAATCATGTTTTCGGATGTTTTGGATCATTTACCTGGGCAAGTGCAGCTGTAAAAAGACTCACAACTTTTGTGGAAACTATGAAATGGCAATCTGCAAAAATCACCGTTGATGAAAAACAGGGATTGAAAGAAGCAAACTATCAGGCTTGCCTGGAACTTGGACGACAGGTTGCAGAATTGATGAAAAACCATGTAGATGATGCTCCGCATTGCGCTTAGTTAAAGCTTCCTAAATCCCCCAATAGGGAACTTTGGGAATTAGTATAATTCATTTTAATTCGTGAAATTTATATCATATGCAGGAACTAACTTTAATTACTCCAACTTTTTTATTTTCAGCTATTTCGCTGTTGTTGCTGGCTTATACTAATCGGTTTTTGTCCTATGCACAACTAGTGCGGACTTTGAAAGACCGGTATATGGAAGATCATTCGGCATTGACGTTGGCACAAATTGCCAATTTGAGAAAGCGGTTGCATCTGACTAAAAATATGCAACTGATTGGAGTGGCAAGTTTATTATTATGTGTGGCGACCATGTTTTTAATTTACGTCGGGCTTCAACAAATTTCAGCATACGTTTTCGGATTAGCACTGGTTCTGTTGATAATTTCATTGTCACTTTCAGTTATGGAAATTCGAATTTCTGCCAAATCATTGGAAATTTATCTGAGCGATATGGAAAAATTAAAAGAATAGTTAAATCGTTAATCAACAAACTCATGAATAACGGATTTGTGCGTGTAGCTGCTGCCATTCCCGAACTTCGGGTAGCGGATTGTGCTTTTAATGTTGCTAGAATAGCCGATTTGGTTCGGAAAGTCGAAGAAGAAAAAGTGCAGGTAATTTGCTTTCCGGAATTATCAATTACCGGTTATACCTGTGCCGATTTATTTTTCCAGCAGCAATTGCTCGATGATGCAGAAAAAGCTTTGGATGAACTTCAAATGTTGACCTTTTCAACAACAGCGGTTGTAATAGTTGGAATGCCGGTTCGGGTTCAAAATCAATTATTTAACACGGCAGTTGTTTTGCAGGGTGGACATATTTTAGGAATTGTACCGAAAACTCACTTGCCAAACAATAACGAATTCTATGAAAAACGCTGGTTTTCACCTTCAAGTGCAACTGAAGTTCAAACCGTTATACTTTCAGGGCAAGAAATTCCGTTTGGAACCAATTTGCTTTTCACCGACGGAAAATTTTCTTTTGGAATTGAACTTTGCGAAGATCTTTGGGTGCCAATTCCACCCAGTTCACAGCATGCAATTCATGGTGCCGATGTGATTTTCAACCTTTCTGCCACCAACGAATTAATCGGGAAACATCAATATTTACGTCAGCTTATTGAACAACAGTCAGCTCGTTGCAATTCCGGTTATGTTTATGCTTCGGCCGGAAACGGTGAATCAACCACCGATGTGGTTTATGCCGGTAATGGTTTAATTGCGGAAAATGGCAAAATCATAGCTTCATCCGAGCGCTTTTCATTTGAACATCAATTAATTGTGAGCGATATTGATGTTGAACGTCTTCGGGCTGACCGATTACGGAATACAAATTATGCGAATGATAAATCTTCTGACATTTACAGAACTATAAAAATCGAAGACGCTCATTTTTCGGAATTTACATTGAAACGTACTTTCGACAAACATCCGTTTGTTCCACCTGTTTCAACCCGTGAAGAAAGTTGCAATGAGATTTTCTCTATTCAGGTTGGTGGTTTGGCTAAACGCTGGAAACACACTCAATCTGAAACAGTTGTTTTGGGAATTTCCGGCGGATTGGATTCTACGCTGGCTTTGTTGGTTTGCGTGAAAACGGCCGATAAACTTGGTTTTGACCCGAAACGCATTATCGGAATCACCATGCCCGGCTTTGGCACAACGGACAGAACCTATTCAAATGCGGTAAATCTGATGAAATCCTTGGGTATCACCATGATGGAAATTTCGATTAAAGATGCTTCCATCCAGCATTTTAAAGACATAAATCACGATGTAAAATTGCATAATGTGGTGTATGAAAACACACAGGCTCGTGAACGAACACAAATTTTGATGGATATTGCGAATCAGCGAAATGGAATTGTCATTGGAACGGGTGATTTATCGGAACTGGCACTTGGTTGGGCAACTTATAACGGTGACCACATGTCGATGTACGCCGTGAATAGTGGCGTTCCAAAAACGTTGGTTCGGTATTTGGTTGATTTTGCTTCGCATACTTTAGACGCTCATTCAAAGGAAATTCTGCAGGATGTGTTGGATACGCCGGTGAGTCCGGAGTTGCTTCCCGCTGACGAAAACGGAAAAATTGCCCAAAAAACAGAAGACATTGTCGGACCATACGAATTACACGATTTTTTCCTGTATTACATGGTTCGTTTTGGATTTAGTCCGACTAAGATTTTGTTTTTGGCCAAAAATGCATTTGAAGATACTTATTCGGACGAAATCATCAAAAAGTGGCTCAAAACTTTTCTGAAACGATTTTTTGCACAACAATTTAAACGGTCATGTATTCCTGACGGACCGAAAGTTGGCTCGATAAATCTTTCACCACGTGGCGATTGGCGCATGCCGAGTGATGCCATTCCATTTGATACCCCTAACCCCTAAAGGGGAATTTTGATTGTTATTTTTCTTATAATATGAAATAATTAATACTAATCACTCTTACTCCCCTTTAGGGGTTGGGGGTCATTTTAAAATATTATGCTTGAACAAACATTCTATCGCAATTCACTTCACGATTGGATTATTTCGCTGGCAATTATTGTCGGTTCGGTTATTCTCAACAAAGGAATCGTTTTGTTGAACAAATACGTCATTCAGAAAATTACCAGCAAAACTAAAAACAAACTCGATGACATTTTATTTAAAATGCTCGAATCGCCTGTTTTACTTGGTATCACTCTCGCTGCTATTTGGTTTGCGGCCAGACGACTAGACCTTGGAACGCAGGTGGAAACAATGATTGCAAAATCCTATCGCGTATTAACCGTCGTAAATATTACCTGGTTTCTTTCCCGTTTGGGTAATGCGTTGATTGAAGAATATCTGGTTCCAAAAGCCGACCAGCATACCAACAAGCGAATTGACACGCATTTGATGTCCATTGTCCGTAAAACGGCATTCACGGTTATTTGGACACTTGGAATCGTAATGGCATTGAATAATGTGGGCGTGAACGTGGGGACACTTATTGCCGGACTTGGAATCGGAGGTTTGGCTTTTGCATTAGCGGCACAGGATACCATCAAAAACATTTTCGGAGGTTTCACCATTTTCACCGACCGTCCTTTTCGCATTGGCGACCGCATAAAAGTGGATAATTTTGACGGATTTGTGGAAGATATTGGCATTCGAAGCACCCGTTTACGCACGCTCGAAAAACGGATGGTCACTATTCCAAATTATAAAATTGTAGAAGCTTCGGTGGTCAATATTTCCAACGAACCTATGCGCCAGGTAGTGTTGAAATTGTCATTAAATTACAATACAACACCCGAAAAAATGAATGAAGCGTTGCAAATTCTGAAAGATATTCCAAATAGGGTTAAATATGTCAATCCGAAAGAAGTAGTGGCTGCTTTTACCGATTTTACCGACTTTGCCCTGGTTATTACCTTTGTGTATTTTATTGAAAAGCAGGGCGATGCCATGGAAACACCCTCACAGGTCAATTCAGAAATTCTTTCAGCATTTAAAAGGGCGAAACTGCAATTTGCATTTCCAACGCAAACGGTTTATTTGGAGAAAGAAGGTAAATAAATTAATATTTTAATTCTCCCGCCCCTTCACGCACAATTTCAGGTTCATCTTCAGTACAATCTACGATAGTGGAATGTATAAATCCGCCCATGCCGCCATCAATCACCAAATCCACCTGGTTGCCGTATTTTTCCTCAATAAGTTCTGGATCGGTGATATATTCTGTTGTTTCATCGTCGGTAAAAATGGAGCTGGTCATCAGCGGATTGCCCAATTCGCGGACAATTTCCAACGCGATACTGTTTTTCGGCATTCGAATTCCGACTGTTTTTTTATTCTTGAATAATTTGGGGAGTTTGCTGCTGCCGTTTAGGATAAAGGTGAACGGACCGGGTAAGTTTTTCTTCATCAACCGGAATGCCATATCATCCATCTTGGCATATTCACTTACCTGGCTCATTTCGCAGCAAATAAACGATAAATTAGCTTTTCGCAAATCGTGTTCTTTCAATTTTGCAATAAACTCAACACCGGATGCATTAAAAATACTGCAACCAAAAGCGTAAACAGTGTCGGTTGGGAAAATAATTATTCCACCATTTCGCAAAACTTCTGCAATATGGCGTATTTGAGCGGGATTCGGATTGTTGTCGTAAAGTTTCAGTAACATATTTAACCACTAAGGCACTTAGGACACAAAGGTACACAAATTTTAAATTGTATCCCAATATGTGCTAAGTGCCTTTGTAAATAATTATGAGCTTTGTGGCTCTGAGTGATCTTTTTGGCTTAGTGTTTTTAAATTCAAAAAGCGTCAATAATAGCTTTGAAATCGGCAACTTTCAAGGATGCGCCACCAATCAAACCACCATCAATATCTGGTTGAGCGAACAATTCAGAAGCATTTTTGGCATTACAGCTTCCGCCGTAAAGAATCGATGTTCCTTCTGCAATATCTTTTCCGAATTTTTCAGCAATAATGGTACGGATAAATGCCAGCATATCTTGCGCTTGTTCTGTTGAAGCGGTAACACCTGTTCCGATTGCCCATATTGGTTCGTAAGCAATTACTATTTTTTTGAAATCGTCAGCATTCAGGCCGAAAACAGTTTCTTCCAGCTGATTTTTCACATAACCATTTTGTTCGTTGGCATTACGTACGTCCAATGCTTCGCCGCAGCAATAAATTGGAGTTAATCCGTTTACCAAAGCTAAAGCAACCTTATCATTCAAAATCGCACTTGTTTCTCCGTAATATTCGCGACGTTCGGAATGGCCTAGAATTACATATTCAGCACCGGTAGATTTCACCATAGAAGCACTGATTTCGCCTGTATAAGCTCCGGATTCTTTGTTTGCACAGTTTTGGGCTGCAACGCCAATCACTTTTGTATCGATGGCTGCCGCCACGCTTGCCAGGTGAATAAACGGAGTTCCGATAACTACATCACAATATAATGTTGCACCAGCCAACGCTTCGTTCAATTCGGTTGCCAATGCCAACCCTTCCTGCAGGGTTTTGTTCATTTTCCAGTTTCCTGCAACAATGTTTTTTCTCATCTTTTTTATATTTATAATAGTTTGTTTTTTAATCAATTTTGAAATCCCTCCAGTTCCATTTGCCTAAAATCGTTCCCTTTTGAATCAATACAAAACCGGGATTTGCACGGATAATTGATTTCAGTGCAGTAACGTCAGTTTTCCAGAACGGATAAGTCACGCCTGTTTTTTTGACAAATTTAGCCACATCAATATTTGAAGAACCAGTAAGTGCATAAAACTTATCACCCGCTTTCAACGCTTTTTGATAAGCAATTTCTGCTTTTTTAGCACCTTTTATAGAGGATTCATCCAAATCGTACATGATTATCAGATATGTCTTTCCCGGATAAGACAACACTTCATCAGTAATATTATCTCCTAAATCACTCTCTATTCTAAAATCGTGAATAGCAGGTTTAAAACCCTCTTTAATTACTTTTGTTTTTTGGTCCACAAAAATCCAGGTCGAATCGTTTTTCGGATAATTATCAATTGTAAATTCCTTTTGCTCGCCTTCCCTTTCGTAAATGAATGTTGTTTGCTCTATATCTTTCGGAGCATTATCAGGAATCTCCATTGCTTTTTGGATATTCACACCTACTTTATATGGCAGAAAATCCATCATTGGTAAATGACGATAATTTGTTACCGATATTAAAACTCCGATTACAATAAAAAGCAAGCTTCCGTAGTATTGGATTTTTTTCGTGAGAAACGGTTTATATTTAGCGTGATAAACGAGCATGAAAATCACAATCGTCATCAATACCAGGTTTTTGAAGAATGTTGCCCAATTGCTGATTATCAATGCGTCTCCAAAACAGCCGCAATCGGTCACAGGATTTTTAACAGCAATATACAGTGTCATCGGTGTCATTACCAGCATAAAAAGGAAAGCTAACAGATTTGTGAAATTAACATGAATCCGAAAAATCATGTTCAAACCAATCAGTAATTCAAGTGTGGAAAGTGCAATAGCAACCGGAAATGCAAAATCTGCCAATCGTTCAAAATAACCACCGAAAGTTCGAAGATAATCTTCAATCTTATAGGCATTCCCAAGCGGGTCGATTGCCTTTACAAAACCTGAAAACACAAAAACCGCTCCGAATAAAATTCGTCCGGCTTGCAGCGATATATCGCCTGTTTTTTGTAATGATTTATTCATGTTGATTTGTTGGTTATGTTTTATTCAGCTGATTCACTCAATTTTATTAGTCCAAAAACGGCGTAGTTGATCATATCAAAATAATTTGCATCCACACCTTCTGAAATCAGTGTTTTTCCCTGATTATCTTCTATTTGCTTAGTTCGGTAAATTTTTTGAAGTATTAAATCAGTATAAGATTCTGTACGCATTAAACGCCAGGCTTCATCATAATCGTGATTTTTATCCATCATCAATTTTTTAGCTTCATGTAAATATTTAGTGTAAAGCTCCACACCATGTTCATAAGTCAAATCATCCACCTCGGAAAATCCTAGCTCCAGCTGAATCAATCCGATAATGCCATAATTCACGATAGCTATCAATTCCGAACGAATTCCTTCGTCCACTTTTGAAACGCCTTTTGTTTCTATACTTCGGATTCGGTTTGCTTTTATAAAAATCTGATCAGTAACTGATTGGGGACGGAGAATTCGCCACGAAGCACCATAATCCTTCATTTTTTTCATGAAGATTTCACTGCAAATTGCAGCAACCTGGTCAAATTGTTGGTCGGTTTGGCCCATAATAATAAGCTGTTTTTTTTGAGCTGCAAAGGTACAATTATTTGTTGAAATTAGCAATCCATTGTGCAGTAATTTATTAACTTCCAAACTCTGAATTCGTTACTTTGAACATAAAAAACTTAAAACTAATTATCTTCCACAGTAAACACTGTTTTTTTTCCTATATTTGTAATAGAAACACTCCTGCGATATGAAGAAAATTTTATTACTCTGTTTATTTTTTTTGCTTATATTCAATAGCATAGCTTTTTCCCAGCAATTGGGAAATGCTACGTTTTACAGCAAAAAATTAAAAGGACATCACACTTCCGATGGAGGCAAATATCATCCGGACAGTATGACTTGTGCACATTTGACATACCCTTTCGGTACGATTTTAAAAGTCAGGAATCTTAAAAACGGCAACGAAGTTATTGTAAAAGTAACCGATCGGGGACCTCATCAACGACGATTAATGATTGACCTTTCTTATTCAGCAGCCACACAACTTGATATTGTTCGTTATGGTATTGCCCGGGTTGAAATCACCAAACTTGATTCAATGCCTTTAAACCGCTTGATTTTAGAACCAATTTTGGTTTCAATTTCAAAAATAAGACTTTCAGATCATTCTTCATGCAACCTATTATCTCCCACACTTAGAATTCAGGGGAAATTATTCTAGTTCGCAAACGTTTGCAATTCTTTCCATTTAAGCGTCAGTAAATAAAAATTTAAAATGAAATTTCATTTACTATTTTTGTACAGTAAATTAATTGTATAAATTTACTGTAATTTAAAAGTCAATGAAGAAATTTGTCAAAATTTTATTTATAACAATTCCTTTCATGGCCAATTCGCAATCGTTCAACTATCTACTCCAAGAAGAAAAGTTTCAAAATTTGCCTTTTGGAGCCATAAAACCCGAAGGTTGGATTAAAACACAAATGCAGGCTGATTTAAATGGCTTTGTCGGAAATCTGGATAAATTGGTACCAGAGCTTATTAATGATCCGATTTATGCTGAACGGTTGCACAAACACAGCAAACTAAAAGACCTTGGAAACATGAAACAAGGTGATGCTGAAGGTGATGAACAATACAAATGGTGGAATTCAGAAACGCAATCGAACTGGCATGATGGTTATATTCGCAATGTATTGTTGTTGAACGATTTGAGCCGCATGGAAAATATAAAACAATATATCAGTCGCATTCTTTCCACGCAGGATCTTGACGGGTATCTTGGAATTTATGATTCGGATTTACGTTATAAATTCACTTCTGAAAATGGCGAATTGTGGTCAAAAACGACTCTTTATCGTGGTTTATTGGCTTATTATGAATTTACTCACGATCAAAAAGTTTGGAACGCATTGGTTTGGGCAGTGGATAATGTAATGAATACTTATCCGGTTGAAAATTCAAATCCGTTTTTTGCAGGTACACAGTTTTCGGGTGGAGTAGCTCATGGACTGACATTTACCGACATCTGCGAGAAAATGTATCAATTGACTAAAGATGAAAAATATAGGAGATATGCACTTTTTTTGTATAAAAACTTCTCGGAAAATTATTCTTCCGAAAAAGATATTCAGCTATCGAGTATTTTAGATAAAAGTTATCGTTTACAATGTCATGGCGTTCACACCTTTGAACATTTGCGCCCACTTATTTTAGCCGCTTTCAGCACCAAAAATGACACACTGAAAAATGCGCTGAAAATTTACCTGGATCGGATACAAAATGCAACTACCATTGCCGGTGCTCCGATTGGCGACGAATGGATAGCCGGTAGAAATGCCGATGAAACCAACACCGGCTACGAATATTGTTCCATTCACGAACTGACGGATAGTTATTGCCTTCTTTTGCAAAAAACAGGTGATAACCGTGTGGCTGATAAAATTGAAAATACATTTTTCAATGCAGCACAAGGTGCCAGAAATCCCTTACATTCTTGCATTGCCTATTTAAAAACCGACAATTCGTACGAAATGCTCGGAACAAAAAACGGTGAAATTGAACCGGATAGAAAGCAAACGCGTTATAAATATTCACCTGCTCATCAGGATGTTGCAGTGTGTTGTAATCCAAATGCCGGACGAATTACACCTTATTATGTTCAGAATATGTGGATGAAAGAAGGTGAAAATACATTGGTTGCAACGCTTTTGGGACCGTGTTCGTTGAATACAAAACTCAATAATTCAACCATTCAGATTCAGGAAATTACTGATTATCCGTATGCTAATAAAATTAATTTTAGAATTTCAGTGGAAAAACCAACAGCATTCACATTGAAAATCAGAAAACCGGGTTGGGCACTAAAAGTAAATTGTAATACTTCTCATTCCATTGAAAATGAATACATTGTGATAAATAAAACATTTAAAACCGGTGAGGAAATTACGCTGAGTTTTGAGACACAAATTGAAAAACAAGTTGATGCAAAAAATGAGGTTTATTTCAGATATGGCGCTTTGTTGTATGCTTATCAAATTCCAGCTAAAGAAGGAATTTATTATGCCGCAGCCTTGTAAGTTCAAAAGCCTAGCGCTGAAAGCCTTCCAAAGCCAAATGGGCAAGCAAGCTGATGACTCTGGCGTCTTCTCCGACCGTGGTTCTCAGTTCGAATTC
>CAIYTJ010000199.1 GCA_903929065.1 uncultured Bacteroidales bacterium
AAACCTTGCTTTTGGAATCACTTCCCTTCATTTGTAACGGGGGAAGAAAGTATCTGCTCCTTCCCTATTGGCAGTTATTCCAAAACAGCAAAATCAACCGTGTGTTAGCTTCGCTAAATAATTCCGGCAAGTTATTAGCTTAATTAAAAAATACTCTTTATCTTTGGGGTTGAAAAATAAGTTATCGCACATATCGCGATATAAAGAGGGTATGTGTAATAAATTATAGCATATAAAGCGAAGGTATGCGCAATTGAACAGCGTATATATAAGTGTTGGCAGCAAGCCGAAAAAAAAATCATTCTATACTTTATGGAATATATCAAATAACATGAAAAAACTAATCTTTCTATGTTTCTTATCCTGCCTTATGCTTAATGCTTGGGCATCTGACTTTAGTTCCATTAATGACGATGGAGTTACGATTTATTATAATATAACCTCAAATGTTGCACCTTATACAGTGGAGGTTTGTAGAAGTCCAAATACTCCCTACTCAGGAAATATTTATTTACCTTCTATCGTTAATAATAATGGTGTAAGTTATTCTGTTACTTCCTTAGCTAATCATGCTTTTTATGATTGTGCTGGATTGATTTCTATAAATATTCCCAGTTCTATAAAATTTATCAATGATTTTTGTTTTTATAATTGTACAGGATTAAATTCGATTAACATTCCAAATTCAGTAACTTCGATAGGAGTTCAGTGTTTTATTTTTTGTTCTGGTTTAACAACTATAACTATACCAAATTCTGTAACTTCAATAGGAGAAAATTGTTTTAGTGATTGTAGGAACTTAACATCCATAACTATACCCAATTCTGTAACTTCAATAAAAGGTCAATGTTTTATGGATTGTATTAGTTTATCTTCAATATCTATACCTTCGTCTGTGATTTCAATTGGTTCTGGAGCATTTCAATCTTGTTCAAATTTAAAAACAGTATCAATTCCTAATTCTGTTACTCATATCTATGAAAATGCTTTTAATGGTTGTATTAGTTTAACTACAATATTTATTCCTTCTTCTGTAACAGAGATTGGTTTCTTTGCTTTTGCAAATTGTAAAAATTTAAAAACAGTATCATTACCTGAATTTCTCAAAATAATTGAATGGGAAATTTTTTCTGGTTGTAGTAGTTTGACATCTATATCTATACCGTCTACAGTTGCTTCTATAGCATCAAGTGCATTTGAAGGTTGTACTAGTTTAACTACTGTAACTATACCTTCATCAGTAACCTCCTTGGGAAACGAGGTCTTTAAGGATTGTACTGGTTTAAATTCAATAACTATTCCTTCAACAGTCACAACAATAGGAAATGGAGCATTTTCTTATTGTAAAAATTTGGTGTCAGTATCAATACCTACTGTGAAAAATTTAGGTAATGATGCCTTTTCAGGTTGTACTAACTTATCGACAGTTGACATATCTTCTGTAACTACTATTGGGGATAACACTTTCAATGGTTGTATTAAGCTGATAAATATTTTAATACCATCTTCCGTTAATTCAATTGGGGATAATGCATTTTATAATTGTAATAGCTTAAAATTCATTAAACTCCCCACAACTATAACTTCCATTGGATCTGGTGCGTTTAATAATTGTATAGGATTAAATTCGCTAACAATACCACCATCTGTTACTGCTATTAATAATTATACTTTCTATAATTGTACAGGATTAGAATCATTAACATTACCACCGTCTATTACTTCTATTGGAGATAGGTCATTTAAAAATTGTGTTAGTTTGTCATCTATTTCAATTCCGAGTAATGTAACTTCGATAGGCACTTATGCTTTTGACAGTTGTTTGGTTCTTAACTCAATAAGTATACCTTCAAAAGTAAATTCAATAGGAGTTTATGCTTTTACAAGTTGTAATAACCTATCGGAATTTTTTGTAGATGTCAATAATCTTATGTACAGCAGTAGAGATGGAGTATTATTCAATAAAGCGCAAACATCACTTATTAATTATCCAAGCAATTCTATTAATTCAAACTATGTAATCCCATCTTCAGTAATTACTGTTGAAAACGAAGCCTTTTCTAATTGCAATAATTTATTTTCAGTCGCAATCCCTTCTTCAGTAACATCATTAGGTGATTATGCTTTTCTTTTTTGTGAAAAATTAAAAACTATCTCAATACCATCATCGGTTAAAAATATTGGAGAAGGATGTTTTTCTAATTGTATAAGTTTAAGTTCTGTGACCTTATCATCGTCAATATCAAGAATTAAATTTGCTACATTT
>CAIYTJ010000200.1 GCA_903929065.1 uncultured Bacteroidales bacterium
ATAAATAGTACTACAATGGATATAAACAGAAAAATATATTCAAACGACTTATCATGTTGCAATCTAAAATTGTAAATCAAAAATTGTAAATTATTATGGCTATCATTAAACCACCCTTCGAGATTGTCGGCAGTATCCGTGGTGTTTCGTTTTACAAACAATACGGCAGCGACAAAGTAATCATGCGCACCAAAGGCGGTGCCACCAAACAGAAAATCAAGACTTCGCCTAAGTTTGCCAACCTGCGATTGCACCAGACTGAATGGGGCTTGTATCAGATATGGTTCGGGAAGATGGTGGGCGTAAGGAATACCTGCCTATGAATGGATTTGTTAATGGATCCATAGATGTAAAATACACCGACTGGTACTCCACTAACCGCCAAATTCCGGCTCAGGAACTGAATGTCAATTACGAAAACAAGTATATTTCAGAGCTTACGGACGATATTTCCCTGATATTATCCATATGTGTGGAATTTGGTAAGCCGGGATTCGACAACCAACCGGTGGAAGTGAAACGGGCTGGATGTGCGAAGGTGCTGGGAGTGAAATAGTTTATAGTTTATAGTTTATAGTTTATAGTTTATAGTTTATAGTTTATAGTTTATAGTTTTTAGTGGGCAGTGGCAGTCCCGATAAATAGGGATGTTGTAAACTCTATTGGCAGAATTCCTCCGGTAGCTTTGTACCAGGGGAGTTGATGTTTTTTACAAAGGCAGTCAATCCACTAATTTTGAGAGTATAACTTGCCAAATTGTACTGCTTGTCACGCCAAAGCGGGATCAGACACCAATGAACATATATATTACAATCCGGTTTTCGTTTATATTACTCAATTAGCGATTAATGTTTCACTTAAGCTTCTTTGGACAATTCAACTCTTACAGTTGTACCTTCACCAATTTTGCTGCTAATTTCAAAATTGCCACCCAACATTCTGACAAGCTCTTTCATACCAATCAACCCATATGAATTTGGTTGGCCACTGTTATTAATATCAAAACCGATTCCATTATCAACAATTTCAAGTATCAATTTGCCGGCAACAACAGACAACCGAACAAAAACCTGTGAGGCCATGGCATGTTTAAGAATATTGGTAAGCGATTCCTGTATTATACGAAATAAAGCCAATTCTTCCTCAGGATTGATAACCGGATTTATTAAAGTGTTTTCAAACCTGCATTTGATATGATGGTTCTCTTCAAACTGGCCGAGATGAACCTCAGTGGCTTCAACAAAACCAAGAAGTTCAAGTTGTTCAGGACGTAAACCGTTCATAATATCTCGTGCCGATTTTATTGTGTTTTCAGTCTTTTTAATAAATTGTTCCAATTCTTCGACAACTACTTCTTTAATAATAATGTCATTGCTTTTTAATAGTTTATTTTTAAATATACCAATATCCATTTTCAAGGCTACTAGAAATTGAGCAAGACTATCGTGTATTTCGAGTGTAATAGAGTTTCTTTCTTTCTCTTGTACCCGTTGTAAGTAAGCTGCAAAGTTTCTCAATTGCTCCCTGTGTAATATTAATTCCTGATCTATCTGCTTACGTTTGGTAATATCACTATGAGTCCCAAACATCATTAATGGTTTACCATCAGCAGTCCGGGAAGTTACTTTACCACGGTCCATCACCCAAATCCAATGTCCATCTTTATGTTTCATTCGAGACTCGAATTCATAATAATCCATTTCACCGGAAAAGTGTTGTTCAAGTAATTTATCACTTTCCTTCAAATCATCTGGATGGGCATATTTAACCCAGGTATCAATGGATACAGGAGAAATCTCTTTAAGGGTGTATCCTATAATTTCTGCCCAGCGTTCATTAAAAATGGTTTCACCAGTCTGTACATTCCATTCCCAGGTTGCTATATTAGTTCCTTTTATGATACTCTCTAGCCGTTGATGCTCTTCAATTAGAGCCAATTGGGTTTTCTTTATTTCTGTAATATCCCTAACATAACCCAGAACCGAAATAATGTTATTTCCACTATCATATTCCGGACTTAACAACCAGTCCAGATAAACTTTTCCCGTTTCTACTTCAAATTCAACTAGTTGGTTGAAGGATTTTCCGGAATCAAAAACGGTTTGAATATGTTTTTCCCAAAAATCACAATCTTCAGAAGGAAATCCAAGATCGCGATGAGATTTTCCGATAAAATCCTGATGTTTTATTCCCGTAAGTTTAAAAGCAGAAGGACTGGCATAAAGATGCTTATAATTGTGGTCAAAACGGTTAATGATATCCACCGAGTTATCAGCAAGTGTTTGGTATTTGGCTTCACTTTCTTCCAATGCAAACTCTGTATTTTTACGTTCGGTAATATCACTGCCTAAACACAATCCACCTATCACTTCATTGTTTTTAATAATCGGATTTATTGATACCTGAATATAGATTATTCCATTGTTTGTGTCAATAGCATCCTCTATCTTGAGCCGCTCGTTGTTTCTAATTACCTTGTCATATCTTTCTTTCCAAATAGGACGTATGGCTACCGGAAGAGATTCAATCATACTCACACCATTCTTTAGCCAAACACCAAACGCCTTGAAAAACTCCTGCTGATAGACCTGATTAAGATATAAGATGTTATAATCTTTGTCAATAGCCTAAATATTATCAATCGAACTCCCTAAAATTGCAGAAAAGTTTGCACTACATAATTCTGCTTTTTCATTGGCTTCAAGTAGTTTAATTTCCGCCAGCTTGTGGTCCGTAATATCTACCATTGTAACATTACAATGTTTCCTGTTTTCGGAAATTATACCGGTAAGTATAACATACATTGGCAAGCAATCATTAATCAACAGAATAATTTCGCATGTTTCTTTGCTAATACCGTTAAATACATTATCGAGAAATTGATTGAAAACTGGTCGGGTGTCGGGGGAGACAAAAAGTACAAACCTGTTCATTATTAGTCTTGAATGTTCCTTAGCCAGCATTTTGGCGCCGGTAGTGTTCAGTTCTAAAATGTCACCTTCGTTTGAAATTGTAAAATATCCATTTGGCGTATTATCGTACAATAAGCTGTATTTTTTTTTATCAATTTCTAATTGGTCTATAGCTGATTGGAGTTCCAGATTTTGCATTTCAAGCTCAATCTGATTTACATGTAACCCGTTAATAAGCTTTTTAGTAGTGCCTTCAGAAAGTGATTCATTATTTTTTAAATTCTCATTTGCTATCGCTTCGGCTTTTTGACGCAACGATTCAGCTGTATTTTCTTTTTGCGTTTTCATTGTGATAGTTCCGGTATTTTATATTTTAACGAACAAATAATCAGTAGTTTTGTGTTATTTCAATTTAAATAATTCATTTCCAGTTTTTCATCCACTGTTGCAAAAATAGCGACTTAAGTGAATTAGAAACTATATGTTTTGTATGAACTAAATGTGTTTAACATTAATAGTTTGCAAATATATACAATTTAAACAAATAACTGTTATATTATTGATAAAATTTCTATTATAAGTTATAATACTATAAATCAGATAAACTATGATTGTTTATAAGAGGCTCTCTAGCCTTATTTTTGATTAGAAAAGTTTATTTTTAATATTTCA
>CAIYTJ010000201.1 GCA_903929065.1 uncultured Bacteroidales bacterium
GCTGTTTGAATTTAATTCAACCACTTCAGCATCTCCCCATGCACAAATTGCTTCATCAGTAGGTAGTTCATTAATGTTCCATAAACAACGGGTTAAAGAAAATCTTCCTTCGTCAGTTATGTCAATATCATTATTTCCAGCCGGACCTTGTTGTCCGGTCAATGCAAATGATGCATAGGTTTTAGCAAATACCTCATCCTGATTAAACGTTTGAGTAACCTGTGGATTGATAGGAACAACGTTTAAATCATTCAGACATGATGTTGAAGCTATTGCAACAACCATCAGAGCAATGATATAAAACCATTTATTATTCTTATTATTCATATTTTTAAATTTAAATCGTTTAAATTAAAAGTTTAAAGTAAGTCCCAACAATGAAATAATCGGGCGTGGATAGATATTATTGTCAATTCCTCCAGAGATTTCAGGATCTAATCCTTTGTATTTTGTAATTACAAATGGATTTTGAACTGTAGCAAATATACGTCCGCTATCAATTACATCAAACAGTCTTTTAAATGAGTAACCAAATGAAATATTGTCACAACGTAAGAACGATGCATTTTGAACATAGTAATCTGACAAATAATCATTTGTTTTACCAGTGAAATTAGTATCAAAAGCTGACATAATTTTATTCGATAAGTATCCAAGCGAAGAATAAACACCACTTGAACCAACATTCAGATTACTCGACGCAACTCCATTATACATATAGTTACCAATACTTGCTCTCAATGAGAATCCCAGATCAAAGTTTTTATAAATAATCTTTGAGGATAATCCCATAGTTACATCAGGATTTGAATTATGGAAGAAGTATTTGTCTTTTTCATTGATAATTCCATCACCGTTTCTGTCAACGTAAAGACCTTCAATTGGTTTTCCATTAGTTCCATAAACCTGTTGATAAACATAGAAAGAATTCATTGGATAACCAACAGCCTGAGCCTGAGCAAAACCCTGGAATAAACCACCTGCAGGAACTATATAACCAGCTTGATTTCCTGTTGTAAGCTTGGTTATTTGATTATTATTATACGTTGCATTGTAACCAATTTCCCAGGTAAAATTTTTCTGTGAAATTGCCTTTGCATTTATTGAAAATTCAAAACCATTATTTCTTAAAGATCCAACATTGCTTATTACTTTATTTCTAAAGTTGGTACCTGCAGGAACTGAAACCACATTAATCAAATCTGTAGTATTTCTGTAATAATAGTCCAACGATCCGGTAATTCTTGAATTTAAGAATCCAAAGTCCAAGCCTGCATTATATGTTGCAGTTTGTTCCCATTTAAGATTTGGATTATATGCATCCGGTCTGGAAGTCTGATTATAAGTCGTTCCAAATGGATAATAAGCACCAGCAATGTTTACTGTATAAACAGGCAGATATGGATAATCGCCTTGCGAAAGATTCTGTTGGCCTGTTACACCGTAACCAAGTCTGATACTTAAATCAGAAATAGATGCATTGTTTTTCAAGAAACCTTCTTCGTTAATTTTCCATTTAAATGCAAAAGCAGGGAAAATTGCACTACGGTTATTAGCCGCAAATCTTGATGATCGGTCATTACGAACCGTTGCAGTTAAGAGATATTTATCGGCGAAAGAATAGTTAGCACGTCCAAAGAAAGAAAGTAAAAAGCTTTCAGTTGCAAAAACACTACTTTGTGGATTATAATAATTAGCAGCAACAGTAGTAGGAACTCCATTAATATCGGTTAAACCATGATATGCGCTACTTCCATCCCTGTAAAAATGTTGCCATTCATAACCCAACATAACATCAAATTTACTTTTTCCAATTTCTTTTGCATAATCCATATAGTAGTTTAACGAACTATTTGTTTTATTTTCTTTAGTCCAACCAGTATTACCAAATGGATAAACACTTGCAGCTGTTACAGGAAGATCAGTAGTTTGTTTACCATAAGCATGATCCATTCCTAAATTAAGATGTAAACGAAGTTCAGGAAGAAAATGTACTTTGTAATCAAACTCTGCACTGGCAATAACATCTTGTGAATTAGCCACATCATTCTTTTGTAATAAAGTTGCAACAGGATTTCTGGTTGACAAAAGGTTTGGTATAGTTCCAAATTTCGCATCAGACTGTGTCCATTGCCAGTAACCGCCAAATTGTTCGTAAACAGAACCATAACCCATAACTGGTTGTGTTGGATCCATCGCTAAGGCAGCTCCAACAGCTCCATTATCAGCATATCGGTTTCTTACTAACATTCCTTTTGCATTCAGATTGATTTTTAAATGATCATCAAATAAAGAAGGACTTACACTTATAGCTCCTGTAAAACGTTCGAAACTTGAAGTTTTTAAAATACCATTTTGATCTGTATATCCAAATGAAACCCGATATGGTAATTTTTTAATTCCACCGCTGATATTAATGTTGTGATCATGACTAATTGCAGTCTGATAAATTTCATTTTGCCAATCGGTACTATTTGTCCATTTTCCATTGCTGTCGAGCCATTGATAAGTGTTGTTCATTTTTGAAATTACTGAAGGCTGATCTGCACCATAAAGTTTTGTCACATAGCTTCTGAACTGATCGCCAGTCATTACCTGAAGTTTGTTGCCAATAACACTTACCGACATATTACCATCGTATGAAACTCTTAATCTTCCGCCTGTGTCACCTTTTTTGGTAGTAATAAGAATTACCCCATTTGATGCACGAGAACCGTAAATGGCGGTTGCAGAAGCATCTTTCAAAACTGTAAACGTTTCAATGTCATTAGGATTAATTGTACTCAGGAAGTTAGCTACACCTTTAATTCCATCATTATCAAGGGCTAAACCATCAATTACGATTAAAGGATCATTACTTGCATTTAACGAAGAACCTCCACGAATTCTAATTGTAGCACCACCACCCGGAGTACCACCACCAGAAATAACGGACACACCGGCGATTTTACCGGTCAACATATCCTGTGCATTAGTTGTTAAACCCCGATTCAACTTGTCAGGTTTAATTGCTGTTAACGAACCGGTAGCATCGTTTTTCTTAACGGTACCATAACCGATAGCTACAACTTCACCCAATGAAATTGCATCTTCTTTTAATAAAATAACGAGTGAGTTTTTTCCAGAAACTGGAACTTCTTCAGTTAGATAGCCAAGATATTTGACTACTAAAGTGGCATTTGAGGCAGCTTTAATGGAAAATGCCCCATCAAAATTAGTGACAACACCATTGTTGGTGCCTTTTTCAAGAACGCTGGCACCAAGAATTACTTCTCCGGTTTTTGCATCTTTCACTATTCCCGAAACTGATATTTGTTGAGCATTGGCAGTTAGGCCAAGAACAAACATCGCAAAAACGGCTGCAAATGCACGCATTTTGAGCTTAAAGTGATTGTACTTCATGCATTAAGTTTTTTAAAAGGTTGAAAAATTAGATTTATTTATTTAAAATGAAAACTCATTTTATGTTTAACACGTAATTTCTAGAAATTGTTCATGCAAAACCTGAATGTTTGTTAATCATTTCACAGGGCA
>CAIYTJ010000202.1 GCA_903929065.1 uncultured Bacteroidales bacterium
GGAAAATACAAACCAAGTTTTACTCCTCACGTTGACTGCGGAGATAATGTGATTATTATCAATGCAGAAAAAGTTCAATTAACCGGTAACAAATGGAATGACCGCATTTACCTTAGCCACACTGGCTATCCGGGCGGACAACGTGAAATTACTCCGGCCAAATTGATGGAAAAAAGCCCTGAAAAACTCCTTAAAAAAGTGGTTAAAGGTATGTTGCCTAAAAACCGTCTTGGAGCTCAATTGTTGGGAAATTTGTATATTTTCGAAGGTTCGGAACATAATATGCAGGCTCAACAACCAAAACTAATCGATTTAAACTCACTCAAATAATCAGTATGGAAGTAATAAATGCCTTAGGAAGAAGAAAAGCGGCAGTTGCTCGCGTTTTCGTAAGCGAAGGAACAGGACAAATTACGATAAATAAACGCGACATTTCTGTATATTTCCCTTCTCAAATTTTACAATATGTAGTAAAACAGCCACTTGCTAAATTAGGAGTTGCTGAAAAATACGATATTAAAGTAAACCTTGATGGTGGTGGCTTCAACGGACAAGCAGGAGCTTTACGTTTGGCAATTGCTCGCGCATTGGTAAAAATCAATCCTGAAGACAAATCTGCTTTGAAAGCAGAAGGATTCATGACTCGCGATCCACGTGAAGTGGAACGTAAGAAACCGGGTCAACCAAAAGCTCGTAAAAGATTCCAGTTCTCAAAACGCTAATTTTATTTACCATTTTTCGATTTACAATTTACCATTTTTTCAAGCGGCTTAAACACCAATAGTAAGTGGTAAATGAATAAATAGTAAATGGATTTGGTTTAGTATCTAAATTGCCGCGACTCATAGTACACTGGTGACTACCCGGCAATTGATTTCACACAGAAAGTAAACAAATTAAAAAAAACAAAATGTCTAGAACAAATTTCGAAGAATTATTAGAAGCAGGTTGCCACTTTGGTCACCTGAAACGCAAATGGAATCCTGCAATGGCTCCTTACATTTTCATGGAGCGTAACGATATTCATATTATCGATTTACACAAAACAGTTGTGAAAATTGACGAAGCTGCAGCTGCCTTGAAACAAATTGCAAAATCAGGACGTAAAATCCTTTTCGTAGCAACTAAAAAACAAGCTAAAGACGTGGTTTCTGAAAAAGCATTAGCTGTTGGAATGCCATATATTACAGAACGTTGGGCAGGTGGTATGTTAACCAATTTCCCTACTATCCGTAAAGCGGTAAAAAAAATGACCACTATTGACAAAATGGCAACAGATGGTACTTTTGATAATATCTCAAAACGCGAAAAATTGCAAATTACCCGCCAACGCGAAAAACTGGAAAAAAACTTAGGTTCAATCGCTGATTTGACCCGTTTGCCTTCAGCTCTTTTTATTGTTGACGTAATGAAAGAACACATTGCTGTTTTGGAAGCTCAACGTTTGGGTATACCTGTTTTCGGTATTGTTGATACTAACTCAAATCCTAACGGAATCGATTTTATCATTCCTGCTAATGTTGATGCAACAAAATCTGTTGACGTTATTTTGAGCGCAATGGTTGCTGCCATTCAGGAAGGACTTGAAGAACGTAAAGTTGAAAAAGTTGATACTGAAGCAGCTGAAGCACCTGAAGTAAAAGAACGTAAATCTTCAAGAATTACAAAACGACCAAGAACTCAGAAAGAAGATGAAGAAGCATTAAACGCTAACGTGGTTAAAAAATTCATCAAAGAAGAAGAATAAAAGACAGTTGACAGTTTAAAGTTGACAGTTTAATAAATTAAACGAGTTACCGGTTATAATTATTGTAGCTTGTAACTCGTTTTTCTTGAAAAAATAAATATAAAAAACATTTAAAATATTAGTATTATGGCAGTAACAATGGCAGAAATTTCAAAATTGCGCACTATGACCGGTGCCGGTATGATGGATTGCAAAAATGCACTTATCGAAGCCGAAAACGATTTAGAAAAAGCAATTGAAATTATTCGTAAAAAAGGACAGGCTGTTGCCGCAAAACGTAGTGATCGTGAAGCTTCTGAAGGTTGTGTTTTAGCAGCTTCTGATGGAGGTTTTGCAGCAGTTTTGGCATTGAAATGTGAAACTGACTTCGTAGCAAAAAATGCTGATTTTGTGGCTCTTACAAAATCATTTCTTGATGTTGCCTTGGCTCAAAAACCAGCAACAAAAGAAGAATTATGTGCTTTACAAATCGGAGGTAAAACTATTGCCGACTTAATTGTTGAGCGTATTGGTATTACCGGCGAAAAAATGGAATTAGACTATTATGAATTCGTTCAGGGAGGTTCAACTTCGGCTTATATCCATCCCGGAAATAAGTTGGCAACATTAGTTGCATTTGCTGAAGAAAACGCAGAATACGAAATTATTCGCGGCATAGCAATGCACATTGCAGCAATGTCTCCTGTGGCTATTGATGAATCGGCAGTACCTCAAAAGGTAAAAGATAATGAGCTGGCGGTGGCTATCGAAAAAACCAAAATGGAACTTGTTTCAAAAGAAGTTGAAGTCGCATTGAAAAAAGCAGGAATAAACCCTACTCACGTTGATACCGAAGCTCATATTGAATCAAATATGGCAAAAGGTTGGATCACCGCAGAAGAAGCAGCAAAAGCACGTGAAATAAAAGAAACAGTCATTGCTGAAAAAACGGCTACTTTACCTGAACAGAAAGTAAACAGTATTGCCTCAGGACGTATGGCAAAATTCTTCAAAGAATATACTCTTTTAGAACAAAAGTACGAAGGTGGCGGTGAAGAAGCGGGAAAAATTACAGTAAAAGAACTGCTTGCAAAAAAACAATTAACCTGCGTCGCTTTCAAACGTGTAACGTTGAATCAGGAATAAGAAATAAGTTGACAGTTTTAAATTAACATTTGACAGTTATTTAAAAAAACCTTTCGATTTTTATCGGGAGGTTTTTTGTTTGCCATATTCTGCCGGATTGTCGTCAAAATTTCTTATTTTTGCATTTCATATACAATCGGCTTTAGAAAGTTAATATCATAATTAAGAATGAGAAAAGTAAGAGTGCGTTTTGCACCCAGTCCAACCGGACCATTACATATCGGCGGTGTTCGTACCGCATTATACAATTACCTTTTTGCAAAAAAACACGGCGGAGATATGTTGCTTCGCATTGAAGATACCGATTCAGCCCGTTTTGTGCCGGGTGCCGAAGAATATATTGTTGAATCGCTTAACTGGCTCGGAATTAATATTGATGAGGGAGTGGGAGCGAAGTCACCGGGAACTCATGCACCCTATCGTCAGAGCGAACGCAAGGCTATTTATCGGAAATATGTAGATCAATTGCTTGAAAAAGATTTGGCTTATGTCGCTTTTGATACGCCGGCAGAATTAGATACAAAACGTGCTGAAATTGCCAACTTTCAGTATGATTCTTCTACCCGAAGTTTAATGACTAATTCCCTGACTTTAAACGGGGATGAAGTAAAATCCAGAATTGAAAACGGTGAACAATACGTGGTTAGAATTAAAATTGAACCTGATCAGGAAATAAAAGTTCAGGACTTAATTCGTGGTGAAGTGGTTGTGAATTCATCAGTTATTGACGATAAAGTGTTGTTTAAATCTTCGGATGAATTGCCTACATATCATTTGGCTAACGTTGTTGATGATTATTTAATGGAAATCTCGCATGTAATTCGCGGCGAAGAATGGCTGCCATCGGCGCCTCTTCATGTCTTATTATATCAATATTTGGGTTGGACGGAAGTTATGCCCGAATTTGCCCACCTTCCATTATTGCTGAAACCTGACGGAAACGGAAAGCTCAGCAAGCGCGATGGCGACCGACTCGGTTTCCCTGTTTTTCCGATAAACTGGTTAGATTCCAAAATCGGCGAAACTTTCTCCGGATATCGCGAAGCAGGATATTTTCCGGAAGCGGTAGTGAATTTTCTATCTTTGTTGGGTTGGAATCCTGGAACAGAACAGGAAATTTTTTCCATGGATGAATTGATTGAATTGTTTTCACTCGAACGCGTAAGTAAAAGCGGTGCCAAATTTGATTATGAAAAAGGCAAATGGTTTAATCATAAATACTTGCAGGCAAAGCCTAATATAGAAATTGCTGAAATTTTCCAAAAAGTATTAATCGAAAAAGGAATTAATACCGACTTTTCAAAAGTTGAAAAAATTGTTTCATTAGTCAAAGAGCGTGCTAATTTTGTAAACGAACTTTGGGATCAATCGGCTTTCTTTTTTGTTGCACCGACCGAATACGATGCAAAAACCGTTCAAAAACGCTGGAAGGATGAAACTCCGACTCAAATGACCGAATTAATTGATGTGTTGAAAGAAATCAATGAATTTACTCCGGAAAATACTGAAGAAGTTGTAAAAGAATGGATTACATCAAAAGAATACAATTTGGGAGGAATTATGAATGCATTCCGGTTGTCAGTTGTCGGTGAACCAAAAGGTCCGCACATATTTGATATAATTGCTGTTATTGGCAAAGATGAAACTATTGCAAGAATCAAAAGTGCAATAAATAATATAAATAGTTGATAAAAAATGCAGGAACGCCATACCGATCCGCTTCGTTATATAAACGAACAAATCACAAGCACTCAGAACTATATATTGCCTTTTATTCAACAGGCAAAGCCGGTTTTATCAGGAATGCAGGTGCTGGAAATTGGTTGTGGTGAGGCCGGTAATTTGAAACCTTTTCTGGATCTGGGCTGTATTTGTACCGGTGTTGATTTTAGCACTCATAAAATCGATCGGGGAAAAGAATTTTACTCAACTCATCCTCTTTCTCAGAATTTGACACTAATTAGTGAGGACATTTATAAGACGAATGAATTTCATTCAAAATTTGATATCATTATTTTGCGTGATGTAATTGAACACATTCATGATCAGGATAAATTTCTGAATTTAATGAAAGGACTTATGGCGCCTGATGGTGTAGCATTTTTTGCATTTCCTCCGTGGCAAAATCCTTTTGGTGGCCATCAGCAGATTTGTGAAAGCAAAATACTTTCTACCTTGCCTTATTATCATTTGTTGCCAAAAATTCTTTATAAAAGCATTTTGAAGATTTTCGGTGAAAGTGATGCAAAAATTACCAGTTTGTTGGAAATAAAAGAAACCGGAATTAGTCTGGAACGTTTCGAACGTTTGGTTGGAAAAAATGGTTACACTCAGGTTTTAAGGACTTTATATTTTATAAATCCAAATTACGAAGTCAAATTCGGGCTAAAACCAAGAAAGTTGTATACTGTTTTTGCAGCGATTCCTTTTTTGAGAAATTTCCTTTCAACCTGCGGATATTATCTGATTAAACGAAAATAATAACAGGAATTTTTCCGTGAAAAAGGTATTAATTGTAACATATTATTGGATTCCGAGCGGCGGTGCAGGTGTGCAGCGCTGGGTGAAGTTTACAAAATACCTTCGTGAATTTGGCTGGGAACCAATTATTTACACGCCAGAAAATCCCGAATTTCCATCAATTGACCATTCTTTTGAAAATGATATTCCATCCGATATACAAATAATAAAGACTCCGATTTGGGAACCCTACAATATCTATAGAAATCTTTCCGGTAAAAAAAACGAATCAATAAATGCCGGATTTATATCTGAAAACAAGAAATTAGGCTGGAAGGATAAGCTGTCGATTTGGATTCGTGGAAATTTTCTGATTCCTGATCCGCGAAGATTTTGGATTAAACCTTCTGTTCGTTATTTGACTAATTATTTACAAAACAACGATATAGATGCCTTCATTACAACAGGACCGCCGCATTCGATGCACATGATTGGACTCGGCTTGAAAAAGAATTTGCCTAATATAAAATGGGTTGCCGATTTCCGTGATCCGTGGACGAATATAGATTTTTATAAAGACTTGAATTTAAGTTGGGTTTCCGATAAAATTCATCATCGTTTAGAAAAAAATATTATTCAACAAGCTGATTCAATCTTAGTTGTTTCAAACGGAATGAAAGAAGAATATGAATTGATGAATCCAAAACAGATTCAGGTTATTTCGAATGGTTATGATGAATCTGACGTTAAACAAACTGAGCTAGTATTAGATGAAAAGTTTTCAATTTCTCATATTGGAACACTAAATGTAGCCAGAAATCCAAAAACTGTTTGGAACGTTTTAAGCGAAATCTGTGATGAAAATCCTGAATTCAAATCGGATTTACTTATTCAACTCGTTGGCAAAGTAGATTTCTCGGTTTTGGAAGATATAAAGCAATTAAATTTGAGTGAAAACTTGCTTAAGATTGATTATCTCTCTCATAATGAAGCCATTGTCAAACAACAATCTTCTCAGGTTTTATTGTTATTGATTAATAATTCCGGAAATGCAAAAGGCATTTTAACCGGTAAATTTTACGAATACCTTGCAGCAAAAAGACCCATTTTGGCAATTGGCCCAACGGATGGAGATGCAGCCGGCGTTTTAATAGAAACCGGAGCAGGCATAATGGTTGATTTTCAGGATGAAAAACTGACAAAGGATGCAATTTTAAAATATTATAGACGTTTTAAGACTGGCTCATTGAATGTTCAATCAGAATCAATTGAGCGCTTTTCACGACGTTCGCTAACTGAAGAATTGTCAAAGCTATTAAACTCATTATGAATAAAATAATTACTATAGTTGGTGCACGTCCGCAGTTTGTAAAAGCAGCAACACTGAGTCGTCAGTTCAACTTGTTGGGAATTCAAGAATTGATTATTCATACCGGACAGCATTTTGATGCCAACATGTCGGAAGTTTTTTTTGAAGAAATGGAAATTCCCAAACCTGCTTACCAGCTTGATATTCACGGTTTGACGCATGGTGCCATGACTGGCCGAATGCTCGAAGGAATTGAGGAAATTTTGATAAACGAAAAACCGGATGGTGTATTAGTTTATGGTGATACAAATTCAACGCTTGCAGGTGCTTTGGCAGCATCAAAACTGCATATTCCGGTGATTCATGTTGAAGCCGGTTTACGCTCGTTTAATATGGAAATGCCTGAAGAAATAAACCGAATTTTGACTGACAGGATTTCTAATATTCTTTTTTGTCCAACAGATACTGCTTTAAATAATTTAAAAAATGAAGGATTTTCAACTATGCCAATACAGATTTTCAAAAGTGGGGATGTGATGCAGGATGCAGCCTTGTATTATGCAGAAAAGGCTGAAATGAAATCAGACATACTAAGACAGATAAATCTACCTAAATTCGTTCTGGGAACCATACACCGACAGGAAAATACCGATTCAATTGAAAAACTAACCAATATTGTAGCAGGATTAAACGAAATAAATCGGCAAATACCAGTGGTTGTGCCTATTCATCCCCGGACACGCAATATTTTAAAGCAACAAAATATCATTCCTGAATTCATACTGATTGCACCTGTTGGCTATTTTGATATGATTATGTTGCTAAAAACCTGCGAATTAGTGATCACTGATAGCGGCGGTGTACAGAAGGAAGCTTTCTTTTTCGGAAAACATTGTATTACACTACGTGAACAAACCGAATGGATTGAATTGGTTGAAAATGGGTTCAATATTTTGGTCGGAAGTGATTCACTGAAATTAGCTCAGGCTTTTGAATCATTTAAAGCTAAAAAATCCGATTTTTTGGTGGATTTATATGGAAATGGGAAAGCTGCAGAAAAAATAGCAGAAATTTTAAAGAAAGCATAAATGAAAATTGGCCGTAAAGATGTCGCCTGGAATTTTGCTGCAACTTCACTAAGAATTGCATCTGGGGTTATTGTTTTGCCCTTAGTCCTGCGCTTATTGCCAAGTCAGGAAGTTGGTTTATGGAACATATTTCTTACAATAGGTTCATTGGCTGCATTGCTTGATTTTGGATTTTCAAATGCTTTTGCCCGTAATATCACTTATATTTTTGGTGGTGTACAGGAATTAAAATCTGAAGGTTATACTACTGTCTTAAAAACAAATAATCCTGAGATAAATTACAAATTATTAAGAAGTGTAATAGCTGCAATGCGTTTTTATTATGGTGTTTTAGCAGGTGTTTTTTTGTTGATTTTTGTTGCGTTAAGCCCTTTTTATTTGACAAAAATTTTACGCAATTTCAATGGAAATACACACGAAGTTTGGATTGCATGGTTCACTTTCGGTTTCTTAGTAGCATATCAACTTTACACTTATTATTATGGAGCTATTCTTACAGGTCGTGGACTTGTAAAACGGTCGCTTCAAATAATAATACTTTCGCAAAGCATTCGTATTTTATTAACGGTTTTGTTTCTTTATTTTGGTTTTGGTTTGATGTCATTGGTAATGGGTCTTTTTGCAAGTGATGTAATTAATAGAACATTATCTTATTATGCATTTTACGATAAAGAATTAAAACTCAATATTAAGAATAGCATTGTAATGCCTTTAAAAGACATTATGAAAATAATGTCACCAAATGCTATTAAAATTGGATTCACAGCTTTTGGAGGATTTCTTATTACAAAGGTTTCAATGATAATTGCCCCAGTATATTTGCCTTTGAACGATATTGCTTCTTTTGGAATTAGCAAACAAATGATTGATTTAATTGGAGCTATTGGGGGTCTTTGGTTTTCAACTTTTTATCCGCAAATTACACAATACAGAGTACAAAATGATTTTGAAGGTGTAAAACGATTATACTTAAAAAGTAAATTGTGGTTGATATTCGTTTTTGTGGTTTGTGGAATAGGATTAATTTTGGCAGGTGAACCATTATTAGTTTTTATCCATAGTAAAA
>CAIYTJ010000203.1 GCA_903929065.1 uncultured Bacteroidales bacterium
CCCTACACGACGCTCTCCGATCTCAAGTGACATATTTCTTACATCATTACCTAAAATCAGTGGAGCAGCGATGATACTCCATAAACTAAACTGTGCTTTCTGTTCCTCAAAGGTTTGTTTATTATTTCGTGGATAATCAACTATTAAATTATCGGGATCATTCCAATGGCCATTACCTGCATAGCTCTCTTTACCCAAAACCTGAGTTAAATTTTTATACCAATTATGGTAAGTAACAACCGGATTTTTCTCAATAAAACTCACGATATCACCTCCTGTACGCCATAAATCTGCAATTTCAGCTCCCCACAAGTGTGTTTCCCCACTTGAAAATATACATATCTCAAACATTATCCTTCGACCTATAGATTTTAGTGCATTACTCATTTTGGTATGTAATTCTTTATGTGAATGCCCTTCTTTATCTCCACAGGCATCATACTTGAGATAATCAATTCCCCACTCAGCATATGTTTTAGCATCAAGTTCTTCATGATTATAACTACCTGGGTAACCTGCACAGGTAGTTTTGCCATTCGAAGAATAAATACCAATTTTTAAACCCTTAGAATGCACATAATCAGCCAAATATTTCATTCCATGCGGAAATCGTGTTGAATCTGCACATTGTTTTCCATCTTTATCTCTGCTAGCTGACATCCATCCATCATCCAGTTGTAATAAATTGTACCCTGCATCACGCAAACCATTACTGACCATTGCGTCTGCAACTTCCATAATTTTTTTTTCATCAATTTTATCAATAAAAGGATACCAACTCATCCAACCCATGGGTGGTGTTAGAGCAATTGAGTTAGTTTGGCCATATAATATTGTGCACATAAATCCAAGTAAAAACAAAACAGTAAATTTTTTCTGTACTTTATTCATTTCTAAAATTATTTTTCTTCAATGTTTGTTGGCACGAATTGTAAGCCGAGCCTTTAAAGTACATTGGCATTTGATTTTTTTCAAGAATAATAGTTTATAGCAACTTATGAACCAAATGAACTATGGATTGTGTTACTTTTTTTCATTATAAAATTCTTTCATAACATACCAAGCTTTTTTTCGCTGTCCTTTATCTGAAATTAGTCCTTTTCTATTCCAACCATCCTGATTTGTTGGATGTAATCTGTTTGGCGCACGGAAATCAAAAAGCACCCACGGACTCATACCACATAAGTTTGAGATATTCCTGAACATCGTCAAATTGTTTCGATAAAGTTGTTCCTGATATTCTTCACTCCACGAAGAAGCAACATCTGCTTCGCCATGTTGTCCGTAAACGGCTTCGCCACCAAATTCGGACATTATTAATGGTTTGTCGTTTGCTACATCCCACTTAATTTGATTTGGTTCGACAGGAAATGGATTGTACCAACCAAAATACTTATTGATTCCAACAACATCAACAACTTTTGCAACATTATCATTTAAATTCATCGTTGAAGTGGTTTTGTCGAATTTGGCATTATCAAAAGCAGTACCGACCAATCTGGTATCATCTAATTTTCTGGTTAAAGAAACCAATTCTGTTAAGACTTTATCGCGATATTCCGAAGGTCGGGTTTCATTTGCAACACTCCAGATTACAATTCCACCCCGGTTCTTATCTCTGTAAATCATTTCGCGCAACATAGTTTCGGCTTTCTTCAAAATAGCAGGATTTGAAAACTCAATTCCCTGCCAGAGAGGAATTTCTTCCCAAAGCATAATTCCCATTTTTTCTGCCATTCGTACAATTCTTTCATTTTGAGGATAATGTGCTGTTCGCGCAAAATTACAACCCAGCGCTTTGACTTCACTGAGTATCATAACAGCATCGGCATCCGAGTAAGCCCGACCCATTCGTTGTGGAATTTCTTCATGAAAATTGACTCCTTTCAAAAAAACGGATTTCCCATTGAGCAAAATAGTAGTTCCTTTGGTTTCTATCGTTCTGAATGCGAGTTCATCTTTGACAGTTTCATTGCCAGTAGATAAAGTAACCGAGTACATTTTAGGAAGATCAGGTTCCCATAATTGTGGATTTGCTTTAAATTCAAAGGAAACATATCCAAGTGTATCGGTGGTTAATGTATTTTTCAATTTCAATTCAGGAATAGAAAGTTCGACTTTTTGAATTGAAGTATTGCCTTCAAGTTTCACATAACCAATAATTGTGTTTTTAATGCCTTTTTTAAGTTGTACTTTATAATCGGAAATGTATACTAATGGCGTTTCAATTAAAAAAACATCCCTTAATATTCCACCATAATTCCACCAATCGAAATTCAATGCCGGAATGCCATCAATCTTTCTGTTGTTGTTAACCATCACAACCAGGTCATTATTTCCTTCTTTAACCAAAGTTGTAACATCGAACTGAAAAGGCGTAAATCCGCCTTCGTGATTACCAGCCAGTTTGCCATTTATCCACACTTTTGATAAATAATTTACTCCGGCAAAATATATGAACTGTCGTTTTTTAGGATTAATCGTTGCATTAAAATTTCTATGATACCACACATTCCCTTCATAATATTTAAGTTCAGGATATTGTGAGTTAAAATCGCCGGGAACATCCAAACGAATGGAATTATTAAAAGAATATTCCACAAAATCAGTTTTTGATTGTGGCTGCCGGTTTAAATAGAATTTTGAATTTTCGCCCTGACAATAAACATCAATAAGCGCATCCCATTTGCCGTTTAAAGAAATGCTTTGCCGACCGTATGGATTTTGCATGAAAGATTGAGCTAATAAATTAATAGACAGCGTAATTAAAAATAAGATTGTGATTCTCGTTTTCATATTAAAATTTTAAAAATGGGTGA
>CAIYTJ010000204.1 GCA_903929065.1 uncultured Bacteroidales bacterium
AAAATTTATCTTTCAATTTCTTAACAAACTTTATCAGGCAAGTTATTAAACCAATTGGTTTTTTATAAGTCTTAAAGTGTTGTTTATGGAACATGATTTGTGTTTTTACTTATTTTTAAATTATTATTCTAATGAAAAAGGTATTTTCGTTTTTTATGTTTTTGTTAATCACGTTGCCGCTTATTGCCGGAGGCAGTATTAAAGGCACTGTTGTAGATGCCGGAGATCAGTCAACGCTGGATTTTGTAAATATTGCTCTCCTAAAAAAAGGTTCTCCAAAACCGGTTGCAGTGGCTGTTACCGATGCGAAAGGTGTTTTTGTAATACCTTCGGTAGAAGATGGAAATTATGTAGTTCGGATTAGTTATGTTGGATATTCAAACGTAATTAAACCCGTTACTGTAGCTGGAAATCCGGTAGAAATGGGAACAATCAGCTTATCCGAAGACACCAAAACGCTGGGTGAAGTGGAAGTAGTAGGGCAAGGTTCTCAGATGCGTTTAGACGTTGATAAAAAAGTATTTTCTGTCGATCAAAATATAGCGGCAGCAGGAGGTTCAGCTTCGGATGTTTTAAAAAATATTCCTTCGGTAACTGTTGACAATCAGGGAAATGTAGCACTTCGAAAAGATGGAAATGTAGAAGTTTGGATTAACGGTAAAGCATCCGGTTTAACTGCCGATAACCGTGCACAAATTCTTCAACAAATGCCGGCTGAAAGCATTGAATCCATTGAAATTATGACTAATCCTTCGGCTAAATTCAGCCCTGAAGGATCAGCCGGTATTATCAACATCGTTATGAAGCAGAACCACAAAGCAGGATATTATGGCAGCGTTTCAGCAGGAGTTTCATATCCGGATGGTGGAAAACTGGGACAAAATCTGGGCGCAAGCATTAATTATACGAGCAGCAAAATTGATGCGTATATGAATTTAGGTTATCGCGCCATGTCGTTTCAGGGTGGTGGAAATACAGAACGTAAAAACTGGATACATGGAAATGATACAACATCTTTAATTCAACAAAACTCCATGTCGACTGCATTTTCAGGACTATTTTTACGCGCCGGATTTGATTATCATTTAGACTTAAAAAATACGGTGAGTCTTTCCGGTTTTGGAATGGCTGGAAGCGGAACTCAGGGTTCTACTATTCACAATATTACCAAAAATATAATGACTAGCCCTGCTACACTTTTGCGTGATTATTCTCAACTGAATTCAGGAACAGGAACTCGCCCGAGTCTGAACTTAAACCTTGACTATAAACATGAATTCGATAAAAAAGGATCAAATTTGACTGGTACAATTTCGTATTCAAATCACGACCGTGGCGGAACGAGCGATTACATTCAACAAGACGCAATTGCAACTGTACCAACTATTTCGGATATTACCCAAATAATCGACAGTAAAAATACCGAATGGGATTTTAAAGCCGATTACACCAACAAATTGACAGAAAACAGCAAGCTTGAAGCTGGTTGGGAAACTAAATTAAATAACCGGATAAGTTCCACTTCGGGAATTGATAACCTGAACCGAAGTATGAAACCTACACCGGCATATATACCTTCTTATTTCGATAATTTCAATTATAACGAGCAAATTCATGCCGGTTACTTGACGTATGGAAACAGAATTAATA
>CAIYTJ010000205.1 GCA_903929065.1 uncultured Bacteroidales bacterium
AAAAACATAAATTTATGAACTTTCGATCTATATTCGTTCTCATTCCGGTATTAATGATGATGGGGTTGTTCCTCTCGAACAGCCGCAGACAGTTACTGTTTTTCATGACTGTCGGAGCATCACTTTTAATGATATTATCAGCGGTACTGACTTATCTCTATTTCACTGAACGGGCGGCAGGCAATGTGGCAACCATGATTTTTACGGCTGACACTGTTTGGTATGCTCCTTTCAACATTCATTATTCTGTTGGAGTGGATGGAATATCGGTAGTTATGCTTGTACTGACTTCCATCATTGTTTTCACCGGCGTTTTTGCTTCATGGAAAATTGAACCGCTAACGAAAGAATTCTTCCTGTGGTTCTGCTTATTATCCACCGGCGTTTACGGGTTCTTTATTTCCACCGACTTGTTTACCATGTTCATGTACTACGAAATCGCTTTGATTCCAATGTATTTGCTGATTGGTATCTGGGGAACAGGAAAGAAAGAATATGCTGCCATGAAGCTGACATTGATGTTGATGGGTGGTTCGGCTTTATTATTGGTTGGTATTTTAGGAATATATTACGGTTCGGGAGCAACCACCATGAACATTCTGGAAATTGCCAAACTGCATATTCCTATTGAATTACAATACTATTTCGTCCCGCTTACTTTTACAGGTTTCGGAGTATTGGGTGCTATGTTTCCTTTCCATACCTGGTCGCCTGATGGTCATGCGTCTGCTCCTACCGCGGTATCAATGTTACACGCCGGTGTATTGATGAAACTGGGAGGTTACGGTTGTTTCCGTGTGGCTATGTATTTAATGCCACAAGCAGCTCACGAACTGGCATGGATTTTCTTAATTCTGACTGGTATCAGCGTTGTATACGGAGCATTTGCTGCTATTCACCAAACCGATTTGAAATATATAAATGCATATTCTTCGGTAAGTCACTGCGGATTGGTACTTTTTGCCATTCTGATGATGAATGAAACTGCTGCAACCGGTGCTATTCTGCAAATGATTTCACACGGTTTGACAACTGCCCTTTTCTTTGCTTTAATCGGTATGATTTACGGACGGACACATACCCGCCTGATTACCGAAATGGGTGGTTTGATGAAAGTAATTCCATTCCTGGGTGTTTGTTTTGTGATTGCAGGGTTAGGTTCACTCGGTTTACCAAGCTTAAGCGGCTTCGTTGCTGAAATGACCATCTTCGTTGGTGCTTTCCAGCATGTGGATATGTTCCACCGTGTATTGACTATTCTGGCTTGCAGCTCGATTGTGATTACCGCCGTATATATTTTACGAATGGTTGGAAAATTCTTATTGGGAAAAATGCAGGATTCGCATCACGAACACCTGACCGATGCCACCTGGTACGAAAGAATCTCCGTGGTAACGCTGCTTTTCTTTATGTTTGCACTTGGTTCGGCTCCATATTGGGCTTCGGATATGATTCATCACAGCGTTCTTCCGGTTATCGGACAATTGATTAAATAGTTTATAGTTGACAGTTTATAGTTTATAGTTGTCAGTGAATTAATAGTATATAGATTAGACAAACAAATATAATATGGATTATAGTAGTTTTTTACAAATGCACGAAGAGTTTTCACTGTTAGCAGTGATGGTTTTTCTTTTGATTTACGATATATTTGCCGGAGAAAAGGCCCTGAAGTATTTCCAACCGGTGGCACTCGTACTTCTGACAGTTCATACCATACTCAATTGCATGCCACGCAATGCTTTTGAAATTGCAGGGGGAATGTACCAGTATGTGCCTATCCAGACCTACGTGAAAAGCATTCTGAACATTGGAACTATCCTTGTTTTGATGCAGGCGCATAAATTCCTCAACGAAGATGCCAACCGCATTAAACGCGGCGAATTTTACTTCCTGACTTTATCAACGTTGTTGGGAATGTATTTCATGATTTCTTCGGGCAATTTTTTGATGTTCTTTATCGGACTCGAAACTGCATCTATTCCTATGGCTACGTTGGTTGCTTTTGATAAATACAACCGCAAGTCAGCTGAAGCCGGTGCCAAATACATTCTTTCAGCCGTATTCGCTTCCAGTATTTCGGTGTTCGGTATGTCGTTAATCTATGGTTCTACCGGAACGCTTTATTTCTCAGACTTAGCTACATTGATTACCGGAACACCGCTTCAAATCATGGCATTTGTTTTCTTTGCCGTAGGTTTGTTCTTCAAAATATCGTTGGTACCGTTCCACTTGTGGACTCCCGACGTGTACGAAGGTGCTCAGACAAACATTACTTCGTATCTTTCGGTTATTTCCAAAGGTTCGGCCGTATTTGTACTCTTCACCTTGCTGATTAAAGTATTCGGTAACCTTGTTCACCAATGGCAACCAATTATGTTCGGACTGGCCGTAGTCAGTATTACCGTTGCCAACGTATTTGCCGTTCGCCAGAAAAACCTGAAACGTTTCCTCGCCTTCTCGTCTATTTCGCAGGCAGGATATATTCTGTTGGCTATCATCAGCGGAACACAGATGGGTATGGCTTCACTGGTTTACTATGTGTTGGTATATATGTTCTCAAACCTTGCAGCTTTCGGTGTTCTTTCGGTTATCGAGGAACGTACCGGTAAAGTACAAATGGACGATTACAACGGATTGTATCAAACCAATCCACGGTTGAGCTTCGTGATGATGCTGGCTCTGTTCTCATTGGCAGGTATTCCTCCATTCGCCGGATTCTTCAGCAAGTTCTTCGTGTTCTCTGCTGCAGCTGCTCAGGGACAATATGTGTTGGTATTTATCGCCTTGCTGAACACCATCATATCGTTGTATTACTACCTGTTGGTTATCAAAGCCATGTTCCTGAACAAAAGCGAGAATCCTATCGAAACCATCAAAAGCGATTTCCCTGTAAAACTGAGTCTGATTATCTGTACCGCCGGTATTTTAATAGTCGGACTGGTAAGCACCATTTACAATCAAATCAGTGCATTGAGCTTCGGAATGTGACCCCTAAATCCCCTAAAGGGGACTTAAAGAAAACCCGCTGTAAGTTTTGGCTTGCAGCGGGTTTTTTGATTCTTTATCTCAGTAAAACAATAACCTGATCCTATTTTCTTTTTTCTTTTACCACGCGATGCAATTGGGCGGGAGCATGGGATTTATTCTGTATTGGCACACGTTGCAAACGTGCGCCAGCGGGGGTATAATAACCCCGCAGGGGGAACTGAGTCAAATTGACAAATAATTTAATAATCCCGAAGGCAACGAACTGAAAATCCAAACTGCATATCGAAGTCTGACCACATCATGTAGCTGATGTCGTAAAACAGAGACCGGAACTTGGCTTGACCTCCAAAACTGTCTCCAGTAGCACTCCACCAATAGCCGTCGGTGCCAAAGCTTCCGAACGAACCATAGGAGTAGTCGCTACGGTAGCCACCCGGAAGGGCAGAAAAACCAGAACTATTGTTTCGTGTCAAATCATTGCCTATTGCTTCAGCACGTATTGAAGATGCCCAATCGGTAGTGGCTGCTAAAGCTTTAGCTGTAGAGCCGGAAGTGCCCGGATTGGCAAGTATAAAGCTTACGATTGTAGTCCATTCATCGTCGGTTGGTATGTGCCAACCTTTAGGAGCTAACTTAGCTGTGTTTACTGCATACCAATTGTATAATGCTCCATAATTGCTTTTATAGCTTACTGCATCATTGTTATAAAAACAATAAGCAGGCGTTGTCAAATTTGACCATGCCTTACCATCTGCTACAATGGGAATGTCTGTACCATCATTGTATTTGGTGGTTTTGAGGTTTTCAACTAACCATGTTTGAGTTCCTATGGTAACTGTATGATATCCATTTCCGTCAACATCATATACTGGATAAACTTCAAATGTCAACTGATTACCATATGTTGTTCCTGCTTTATTGGATGCATAAGCTCGTATATAATAGATACCATCTAACAAATTTGTTAGATTACTTGAAAATACTCCAGTTCCACTTCCATCAAATGTTTTGTTGTTGGTTATAGTTGGATTAGGTGAAGTACTCCAACAAACTCCACGGTCAATTATAGCCGAACCGCCATTCGAAGTAATATTACCACCACTTATAGCTGTTGTTGCTGTAAAATTAGTAACTGCGATAGTTGTAATTACCGGCAATAAAACTGGAAATGTTCTGAATGTCTTTTGAAGCCCGTAAGCAGTTCCATTCTTATTCGTTGCATAAGCTTTTAGATAGTAAGTTGTATCGGCTAATAAGTTTTTAATTGAACTTGTAAACGCACCAATTCCAACAGCATCTTTAGTTAAACTGTCCTTGATAGTTGGACTTGGTTTTAAACTCCAGCAAACACCACGGGCTGTAACTTCAAATCCATTATCAGAGCTAATATTTCCTCCGCTTGTCGCTGTGTTTTGAGTTATTAAAGTAGTTTCATTGGTTGTCAAAACCGGAATAAGTTTTACTGAAATTGTTGGATCACAACTATTTGCTACTGTGAGCACAAATACAAAAACAAGCAATAATAATAATGATTGTTTACTCTTTTTACTCATAAATCTAATTTAAATTGAACAGGCATATATTGAGTTGCAAATATAAGAATAATTTCACAATTCCATTTCTTCTGAAAACTAATTTCGATACATCATAACAAATACTTTTCATCAAACTCCACTTCATGTTCTTTCAGGAGTTCTATTAATTCAGTGATATAATCTTTTTCATTGTGGTGTTTTTCCTGATTTTTTATGTATTCAATCAGGCGGTCTTTGTCACGGAATGAATAGGTAAACCATCCGTAACCCGATTGCCATCCTCCGAAATTGGGGAATAATTCTTGTTGTTTTATATAATCCCAACTTGCCAGTTTTATATCCTTTACCAAATCAGCCACACTAACAGAAGGATGAATGTGCGTGGCTATATGAATATGGTCGGCAACTCCACCAATGCGGTATAAATAACAGTTGTTCTTTTTCAATACTCCCCAGATGTACTTATATAAGTCTTCGCGATGCTCTTTGATGAGTGTTTTTTCGCGGTACTTAGTGCTGAAGATTATCTGTATCAGGCTTTGTGTGTAGGTGCTCATTTTCCCTCCTTCTCCTCCACGGGTTATCGCCTGTGGTTAATCTCCACGGGCTATAGCCTGTGGTTAATTATATTATATCCCTTCTTTTTCCACGGGTTGTCACCCGTGGTTAATCATATTCAATCCCTTCGGGATTGTGTGTTACCGTACGTCGAACCGCAAGGCGGTTCAACGTGATTAACCATGTATGCAATGCATGGTATAAGATGCTGATTAATCAGGTATGCAATGCATGGTATAAGATGCTGATTAACCATATATATAATGCATGGTTAAGAAAAGGTGGTTACACTTTTTCCAACTCAACTTCCACATTACACAGTTCGTCCCATCTCACGGTAGTGGTAATGGTTTTGGGTTTGAAACCAACTTTGATTATGTTTACATCGTAAATACCTTCAGCTAGTGTTTTAATCATAAAACCACCTTTGGCAGCTGTTTCTTTTTCCATTGCCACTTCGGTTTGTCCGCTCAGGCAGAAAGTCAATATGGCTCCGGGGATTGGTTTTTTGGTTTCTGCGTCTAAAATAATACCCTGTACCTGCAAACTGCCGGTTCCCTGATCTATAATTTTACGTGCATTTTTATATCCGGCGTAGAAATTGGCTTCACTAAACTTTACCATTTCCACTAAAGTATCGATATTACTCAATGCTTCGTCGGCGGAAGCGAAAGCCTGATTTTCGAGCAGGGTGTTTTCCTTGCTTTTCAATTGGCTTTGGCGTGGTTGAGGAATGGATTCAGCATAAGAATCGATAGCTGCCCTATAAGCAATCTGTGTTTCGGCAGTAAGGTTGTAATCTGTAAGTTTATCCAGATTAGTCGTAATACGGCTGTCAAGACCTTTGGCAATATCTACCAATTCCAGCGAAGGTACATCCTTCAAATCTGTTTTAGTAAATTTAGTTTCTGCCAAAAGCAACGTATCGCGGTTATATTTCGCGTACGCCTGAATCTTTGATGATGCTTCAATTGTGGATATAACTAAGGCATCCCGCAATAGAGATTTGTTATCTGTTACCCCTTTGCTCTTGAATTGCTGTTTCTCGCTGTTCGATTGAATTTGCAGAATAGCAGCATCCAATGCATCTAAGAATTCAGTAAAGTTAGGGAACTTGGCTGTTATAGCCGGATTTGATAGCAAAAAAATCCGTACCGTCAGGTACATTTTCAATTTTGATTGTTGATTGATGTTCATAATGATTTTTTTATATTAAACAAAAGATATCCAAAAAGCATAATAGTCAACTGCTCAAATAATCATCTTGCATTTGACGGTTCAAAGATAATTAAGTTATTCGTAATTTAAATAATATACAATAAATTACATGTAAATAGTACAAATAAAATGTAATTTACGAAATATAAATGTGTTATATTTCAGATATTTATCTTAATAATTTTAAGCGTAATTTAGAATTATTCAAAATTATACATTACTAATTATGCGTTATAGCTACTTAGAATGAGCATTTTAATGTATTAACTTATAAAAAATATATGTTTTGGTGCTAACTAATACTGCATGTTGGGTAAATTGATATGTTTTCCCCGCAGAGTTAATATATCTTACACGGTCGGTTAATATATCTTCCCTGCTTGGGTAATATGGCTTCCCTGCTACACTAATATTTCTTCCCTTGTTGTACATTTTGTTTTCCCCGACACTCCAATATGTCTTCCCCGATACACTAATATGTCTTTCCCGTTTGGGTTATATGTCTTCCCTGCCACACCAATATACCTTCCACAGTACTCCAATATATCTTCCATGATAGATTGAATACCCTTATATCTTAAGAAAATCGACATTAACGGGAGGACTGTTAGCTATCCAAAACTTTACCCGGTTATTTCTGTTTTTAAAATATAGTCATATATCAATTTTCTTTGTACTTTTACCTTGCTTCAATAAAATCAAACTCATGAAAAAATTTATATTCTTTACATGTGTTGCTTTAGTGTTTTTCGGGTACAATACCATTTTAATTGCACAAGACAACCGATTTGTCCCGAACAATCCATTCCATTCAATGCCCGAAAAGCAGTCTTCAAATACACCTCAAAAGCTCCACCAGGCGATTGTTCCAACTAATTACGACCTGAAATACCACCGTTTCTTTTGGGTGATTGATCCGGCACAACGGTTTATTTCAGGTTCTGTTACGTCCTACTTTACAGCCACTTCCGGACCTATGAACAGCATCCAGTTCCAGTTGAGTGCTGCTTTGTCGGCAGATTCGGTTATCTATGCAGGCCACAAAGCCTCAACCGACCATACAGGTGAACTACTATCCATCACCCTGAGTCCTCCCATTGCACCTGGTCAGCTCGATTCGTTAACCGTTTATTACCACGGAATTCCACCTGCAACAGGTTTTGGTTCATTCGAAACGTCCACTCACAACGGCGTTCCCTGCATGTGGACCCTTTCAGAACCTTACGGGGCTTCCGACTGGTGGCCTTCCAAAAATGACCTGACTGATAAAATAGATTCCATCGATGTGTATGTTGTTATGCCAAATGGCAATCATGCGGCCAGTAACGGGCTTTTAGTAAGCGAAAAACCGTTCAACAATCGCTCGGTCATTGCCCACTGGAAGCACCGTTATCCAATTGCTTCGTATCTGGTTTGTGTGGCTGTCACCAATTATGCGCGCTATTCCGGTTATTACCATTACGGCTCGGATTCACTTCAGATACTGAACTATGTTTATCCGGAAGACTCCGTTTCAACCAGTGCCACCATGCCCGATATGATAAATACCATGGGTTTATACGAACAACTTTTCGGACCTTATCCGTTTCGGAAGGAAAAGTACGGGCATGTTGAAAGTAATATCAGTGGAGGTATGGAACATCAAACAATGACTTTGCTTGGCAATACCTCATTCAATCACTATATAATGGCTCATGAGTTAGGACACCAGTGGTTTGGTGACATGGTAACGTGTGGCAGCTGGGAAGATATCTGGCTGAACGAAGGTTTTGCAACCTATTGTCTTGGATTATCTTATGAATATCTTTATAGTGAAAGAGATTTGATGAATTATATAAATGACAACAGACTGTATATGATTTCAAGGCCGCAGGGCTCGGTCTTTTGTAACGATACTACCAGCGTTTCGCGAATATTTGACTCGCGCTTCACTTACTTCAAAGGATGTGCCCTTCTGCACATGTTAAGATGGTTACTTGGAGATGATGCATTCTTTCAGGGTGTGCGGAATTACCTGAACGACCCTAAATTAAAATACAGTTTTTCGCGTACTGCCGATCTAAAACGAGAGTTGGAATTACAATCAGGTAAAGATCTGACTCGATTCTTTGCAGACTGGTTTTATGGTACCGGTATTCCGGCTTATTCAGTCACAGTCGATCAGCAGCCGGATAAAAACACAACCTTAACAATAAACCAAACCCAATACGAAAGCGACGTGAGCTTCTTTGAAATGACAATCCCTGTAGAATTTAAGAATGCGGTAAGAGATACTATTATTTCATTTTATAATTCTTATTCAGGTCAGGTTTTTACCTTCAATCCGGGTTTCAAAGTAGACAGCGTATTCTTCGATCCAAAAAATAAAATTCTTTATTATCAGGCAAATGTAGTGCTGAATCAGGTTCAGACTTCAATAAATCAAATAACCGGTACTGAAAACATATCATTATTAAATAATCCCGCTAATAACATTCTCAGAGTTCGTTGTAAATCAAACTCTATCAATTATTTTCAAATTTTCAATCTTGATGGAAAGTATGAAACCACAACGTTCAACAAACCGGAACCTGATATTTATGAGGTGAATATTGGAAATCTACGCGAAGGAATGTATATTCTTAAAGCCGGAAATTCAGATTGGGTTGAAAACAGGAAGTTTATTGTGAAGAAATGATTGCCGAATTTGTTTATATTCTAATTTATACTGAAATTTAAAATTCACCTTTCTTTAATTTCCGAACCACTGTTTCCAGCTTTTTATCTTCGCCAATCGAATCGTATTTAGCCTTCAAATCTTCCTGGAAAATTAACCCAACGGTATACCAGAAAGAAGCAGATAGGCCGCCTTTATAGTTTTTAATTAATCCATAAGTGGTTTCATTGGTCTCACGAGAAATGAGTTTCAGCATAAGTTTGCCTTGTGTATACGACATTTTACGCACATCCTTTTCAAATTGACCAAATAATTGTTTTTCTGTTTGCTTGATTAGTTTATGTTTTTCCTGATTGTTGGTCATTTTGGCAAGTTGAGCATTCAGATTATCGACCACTTCCTTCACTTTCATCACGTATGGATATATAACCTTTAAATTATAAATCATGCGGTAATTATCATAGTAAAA
>CAIYTJ010000206.1 GCA_903929065.1 uncultured Bacteroidales bacterium
ACCAGTCACCAGTCACCAGTCACCAGTCACCAGTCACCAGTCACCAGTCACCAGTCACCAGTCACCAGTTCAAAATAGCTTTAAGCATGGTTTTTGACAGATTATTTATCTGTTTTATACTTAAAAATATTAGATCCATACTCGGATACTGCACGGTTTGCCCTGTACGGGCTTGGAGTTCTGGCGTAATGCCGCATATGCTTGCATCGGGGGGATAGCTTGAATGACAGAAAATTTTATTGCAACACGATAGTGCTTTCTCCTTGCAATGGGCGGATTTAAATATATGTTTCATAGTAAGTTTTGTCGTCAAAGGATGATAGTAGCAAATAATCCAGAAGAAAAGATGTAAGAAAATCTGGTTGTACGACAAAAAAAAGAATCGTATTGTGGGGTAAATGGAGGATAAGATTATGACTAATTTAAGTATTAAAAGGCTTAAGATAAAGAATTTTAAAGGAATTGAGGCATTAGAACTTCATTTTAATGAGAAGTTGAATGTGTTGATTGGTAAGAATGGAATGGGCAAGACAAGTGTTCTTTTTGCTCTTGCAATGGCTTTATCGCGATTTATCGGGCGAATACGTTCTTTAAATAGCAATGGAATTACTTTCTTTCCGGCAGACATCAAAAATAATGCGAATGAAGCGACAATTGAAGTAGAGATGATTTATCGTAAAAGAAATATTAATTGGCGCATTGGAAAACAGCGCCACCAAACCAAGCAGACGATTACCAATCTTGAAGATATTAACAAAATGGTTTTAGAAGTTAATGAAAATTTGGTAAGAGATCCAAACTGCCCAATCCCTGTTGTTATTCTTTATGGAGTTAGCAGAAGTGTTCTAGATATCCCATTAAAAATAAAGAAAACTCATATTTTTGAACAATTGGCAGCTTATGATGAAGCCTTGCGCGGAGAACGCCGCGAAAATGACTTTCGTTTATTTTTTGAATGGTTTAGAAATAGAGAAGATGTTGAAAATGAAACTATACGGGATTTAGTGCAACCAAACTTTTTTGACAATAATCATTCTAGCTTCACAATTAGAAAGATAGCCTCACGAGACTCTCAATTAGAGGCCGTCCGTAAAGCTATTCATGCGATAATTCCTGCGTTTAGTGATTTGAGAGTTCGCAGAAATCCATTAAGAATGGTCGTCACCAAAAGCACGAATAGTACAAAAGAAGAATTAAATATTTCTCAATTGTCTGAAGGCGAAAAATGTACACTGGCGCTGGCTGGCGATTTAGCGCGACGATTGTCCATTGCCAACCCAACTATGAACAATCCTCTCTGCGGTGATGGGATTGTACTTATTGATGAAATTGACTTACACCTTCATCCGCAATGGGAGCGGCAGATTATGCCATGTCTTAGACAGACATTTCCCAATTGTCAATTTATCGTAACAACACATTCTCCACAAGTATTAAGCGAACTTGAACCTGAGTCGATTTTTATTTTATCTGAAAAAGATGAGAAAATTGCAGTCCATCATCCGGAACTTGCCAAAGGCTTGTCCGTTAATGATATTTTGGGAAGCATGATGGATGATCCGGCTAGAAATCAAGATATAGCGGAAAAATTAAAAGAAATTGATTGCTTACTGGAAGAGGAGAATGTGGAAGAAGCCAGAGCAAAACTTGAAGGGTTGAAATCTGATTTGCATGGGAAGAAGACCCCGGAAATGTGCGGTCAGGAAGCCATGCTGGGTATGTTGGAAGCTGGAGTATTGTCTGATAATGATTAAGATTGACAAAAAACAAGGACCGGCGTCATTAATTACATATGCGGCAGCAGGAAATCGCTATGATGCCCATACCAGTTTTTCTGCAATAAAGAAAGAAATCAGGGATGCTCTTTGCAAAGAGCAGGGTTATATCTGTTGTTTCTGTATGCGACGCATTGAACCCAATGAGCATTCTACCCAAATTGCACATATTCAAAATCAAGCAGCTCATCAGCTAGAAGATTGTGAATATAAGAATTTTATGGGTTCCTGTTCTACTAG
>CAIYTJ010000207.1 GCA_903929065.1 uncultured Bacteroidales bacterium
ATCCTCCGCTTTTGATAGCATTTCTATTAATGTCATACTGTTTTAAATTACAATTTGAACGCTAATATAATCATTTCAAAGAACTTTACAAAATAACTTAACAGCCCTGCTCACGAGGAGGGGGGGATTGGTTTGCCGATTGAAGAATATATATTGGAAGTAAGAAATTTTAAAAGGACATTAAATGTAAAAAATCACGTTCGCCGATGTTCCCTTTCCTTGTTAGGGTGAGGTCAGAACGGTTCATGCAGCGAAAATGAATAACTACAAACTATAAACTACCAACTATAAACTAAAGACAAATGGCACGGGTAAAAGGAATAATACAGGTAACAGGCAGTCTGAAAGGAGTATCCATGTACACCATGCGGGGCAGCGAGGAAGTGATCATGCGCACCAAGGGCGGTCCGAGTAAATATACCATCAAGACGCGCGACAGCTGCAAGGGCTTGCGCGACAGCGGGAAGGAGTGGGGCGGATGCACCAAAGCAGCCAGTTCGTTGCGACTGGCAATGGAACCGCTGGGACGGCTGGCCGACTATAACTTTATGGGCGGACTGAATGCGCTCTGCAAGAAAATACAATGCATGGACACCGAACACGAGAAAGGCCTCCGCAGTGTGTTGATAACCGAAAACCGCTCGATGCTTACTGATTTTAATTTCAACAAAATAAACCTGTTTGATACGGTGATTCGCATGCGCCCAACCTGGACAATTGACCGGGACGCCGTGAAAGCTACAGTTACTTTTCCCGCGTTTAATCCTGCTGAACAGCTGGCTGCACCGAATAAACTGCCGTTTATGCGCTTTGTCATTGTGCTGGGGGTGTGTTCCAATGCCAGTTACGTCGAACGTTCCAAAGGCTTTAAGCTGGAGGAAGACTTGCTCAAAGGATACCGCCACGAAGAACATACCGAATGGTTTCCGGTAAAACGCAGCCTCCCGGAACAAACACTCGAAACATGCATCGGGGGAATAGCCAAACACCTGACCGAAAGTAATACGCTGGTGCTGGGCATTGGGGTGGAATTTGGAACTGTGGGTGCTGATGGCGAAGGCGAAGCCGTGAAATATGCCGGATGCGCGAAGATAGTGGGGAGTTTATAGTTTATAGTTAATAGTTTATAGTTAATAGTTAATAGTCGATAGTTAATAGTTCTGAGTTGTTATTAGGTGCAGCGCACCGTGATATTTGTAGGTGCAGCGCACCGAAATATTTGTAGCTGCAGAGCCGCGTAACATTTGTAGGTGCATCGCACCGGGATATTTATTGGGACGAAATGCAGGATTTTGGGATGAAATGCAGGTTTTTGGGACATTCTGCGGGATTTTGGGACATTTTGCATGTCTTGTAGAACGACTCCGTTCTCTCTTTTTGTTCGCTGACCGGTGGTTTTCAAAAGGTTTTTTTTCGGTGCAGCGCACCGAAATATTTGTAGCTACAGAGCCGCGTAACATTTGTAGGTGCAGCGCACCGCGATATTTATTGGGACAATTTGCGGGTTTCAGGGACAAATAGCTATATATTTGGGACAAATGGTAAGTTTTTGGGACAAATGGTAATACGTTGGGATAGATTGCATGTCAAGCAGCACGACCTTATTAACTCTTTTTGGTCGCTGACCCGGTGGTTTTCAAAAGGTTTTTTTCGGTGCAGAGCATTATGATATTGTAGGTGCAGCGCACCGCGATATTTGTAGACTTGGTATGAATTATGAAAAAATAATTGAAAAATAGTTTAACGGTAATATGTGAAATTTAAAAGATATTGTGTAATTTTGTGCTAAGATGTGACGCAAGTAAAAAGTGCGTACACTGCAAAAGTAAACATGAGTTAATCTGATATTTTTGACGAATACGCATGAAAAAGCTTAACCGTAAACAACTGGAGCTAAACCGGCGAAAGCTGGAAAGGGATAAAGAAAGAGTTGAGTATATTGAAAAAATAAAATTAGTGGCTAACACCCTGGGAGGTCCGGGCACTTTTTTATTAATTCCACCGGTCGTGCTTGATGTGGCCTATACACTCCGGTATCTGGTTGTTGTTACAGCTATAAATCATCCGGAATATACGCAACGAACTGTAACGAGTGCCCGCAATGCTGTAAAGAAATTAATGCAGCATCAACACTTTGCCATCAAGGTGGATGGAAAACAGGTGGCACTTGATGATTTTTGTACGGCAGGATTTACCCTCTATCAAATGCTCGCCTGGTCTAAACTCAATGATAAAGGCGATGATACGGCGGCTGATTTTGAATGGGTGATAGAATTCATAAGAAGACTGGATCCCGTTTTGACAGATGAACTTTGTTCGAAAGCATTGAAGCTACTCCATGAACTGGTAAACTATATTTGTTCTTCCAAAAACAATGCAGAAGATTATTTCTATTGGTTTACCGTTCAGGAAAAACCCAAAGGAAAAGGTAGTCAATCGATTATTGTCTTAGATATTAACCGGAGGAAAGCGGACACCCGTTATTTCGAAATAGATGGACAACGAAGACTGGCACACCGCGTAAGCTGGGCAACCGCGCAACATGGGTTTGTTGAAACGAGAATAAAATTTTCGGATATGGGAATTAAAAACAATCATCCGGAAGAACAGGTGAAAATATATATTCAAAAACATGCTTTGCGACGCCTCGAGGAAAGGATTGATTGTATAAAAATTGAAGAAATACACGTTTCAATATTTGCGTCGTTTTTAAAGCCTGAGATTATCAAAACAACAAATAACCGAATGCTTGTTGCCTTTCAGCTTTTTAATACCAAAGTAGGTTATTTGTTGGCTGAATATATCGACGGTGCTGTATTAATCCATACTTTCCTGTTTATCACCAACAATGGTACGCCCGAAGGTCAAAAACTTACTGAACTTACCGGACTGGGCAAACTCGACAAAAAATACCTCGCCATTGACAAACTGAGCAGTTTTGTGAAAAGTGATATCGGGAAGAATGAAAAATTGAAGACGATATTCGAAAAAGCGGGTTGTAGTAGTCTGTTGAATATTGAAGAAACGGTAGAAAGAATTTCTACTAAACACGCCGAATGTTCGATATCTGAACTTTTGTTGCGTTATTTAAAAACAGAGGATGAATTGCTGGAAATGGAAGATAGCCCGGAGATAGCCTTGCTCGATCATACAATCAACCAATCATTTTGAAAATGTATAATTTGTTGATAAAAAGTTTAACGGGAATATGTGAAATTTAAAAGATATTGTGTAATTTTGGAGATTGAAAAAATAGTTGATGGAAAACGAAGTTGATATAAAAGAAAACGATTTACGTGATCAGTACCCTGAGGTATTGGAAACGCTTTTGCGTGACCATACCACACAACAGAATATCTTTTGGGCAACCGATAACTACGAATATTTAGGGGAAGGTTACGAATTTACTTCTCCCATTATCCCCGAACTTATAACAGGCGATAAAGGCAATGTAATAATGCCCCGTGTGGAGAAGGATAAAGTGTTGCAACAGTCTCGTGTACGTGATATGGCCGAAGTGTTTACACCTTCCTGGATTTGCAATGCTCAAAACAACTTGATTGATAATACATGGTTTGGACGCGAAAATGTTTTCAATATGGAAATGACAAATCCTGAAGGTACACATAGTTGGAATGTAAATCCTAAAAAAATCACTTTCCCAGAAGGCAAAACCTGGAAGCACTATGTGCGCGATACCAGATTGGAGATTGCCTGCGGCGAAGCTCCATATATTACCAGCCGTTACGATACTACTACCGGAGAATTTATTCCAATTGATAACCGCATTGGATTGCTCGACCGAAAACTGCGTATCGTAAGCGAAAACACTGAAACTACCGGAGATTGGCTAGAAGCTGCACAAACTGCCTACAAAAACACTTACGCTTATGAGTGGCAAGGCGACAGTTTATTGCTTGCACGAGAAGCTATGCTTTATACATTTATCGAAAACTACGAAAAAAAATTCAGCAGTCAACCCTTACTGAAATCTATACAATACATTGCCTACATTATATCATGGAACGTGTGGCAAATGGATGGTTTGAAAGGAATAGTACCAAATAGCTGTCATGATGAAGTAACTACTGAACTCTTTGGCGATGAAACAATAACACCTTGTTACGGTTGCAAGACCGACAATATACGCAGACACAACGGTATTTATTGCCTTTTGAAAGATTGGAGCAACAAAGATCCGGAGACAGGCAAAAAAGGACGTAAAATAAAATTCGTTGACCTTATGAAAAAAACCTAACAGGTTTCTATAACCTGTTAGGTTTACAACAATAAACAACAGCCTATGAAATTCACTTCGGCATTAAAACTCAAACTGATTTATGTGTTTCGCATTAATGATGCGGAGCATAAAGGTTGTCTGAAAATTGGAGAAGCAACCTCCGACAATGAGAATATCTGGGGACTAGAACCGAATAGCAAAGCATTGAACGAAGCAGCCAAAAAACGCATCAATCAATACACGCAAACGGCAGGAATCCCTTACGATTTGCTTTATACCGAAGTTTCAATATATGCCCAACAAGGTACAATAAAAGGCTTTACAGATACTGAAGTGCACAATATATTAATTCGTTCGGGCATAAAACGCAAAACTTTCGATACACAAAATAAAGCTAATGAATGGTTCGAAACCGACCTTGAAACTGTAAAGAATGCCATTAAGGCGGTAAAAGAAGGTAAACAATCGCTCGGCGCTCACCAAATTACCGAAGATAAAAACCCGATTGTTTTCCGTCCGGAGCAGAAAGATGCCATTGATAAAACCAAAAAGCAATTCAAAAAGAGCAACCAAATGCTATGGAATGCCAAAATGCGCTTTGGTAAAACGCTTTCGGCATTGCAGGTGGTTAAAGATTTGAATTTCAACCGCACACTTATACTCACCCATCGCCCGGTGGTGGATGCCGGATGGTTTGAAGATTTTGGAAAAATATTCTATGATAGACCTGAATACCGCTATGGTTCAAAAACCAACGGTGATTCGTTCAACATTCTCGAAAAACAAAGTAAAAAGGGAGAAAGTAAGTATGTGGATATTTCGGTGAAACTGACCCACCGTTTCGGTGATATTGACCC
>CAIYTJ010000208.1 GCA_903929065.1 uncultured Bacteroidales bacterium
AGAAATCTTTGATATCCACTACCCCACTTTTCCCAATTTTACGAATGCTCAAAGGCGATTCATTTTTTACTTCCGTTTGAATATAATTAATGAGTTCCCAATGTTTTGGAGTGAGTGCTACCTGTGCTTCCAGAGCCAAGGCTTCTCCAATTTCTTTATTCCACTCATTAAAATTGGTAAGGTATCCTTCTTCGTTTACCTGAACTGTTTTACCTGCGATTAACTTTTCCATAAAATGGTTTTATTGTTGGTTAAAAATTTTTTCCTGCTGTTTTCATATGCGATCCTACAAATGGAATAGGTATCCCTTTTAATAACATATTCCAATAGATCCATCTAAAAGCTAATTTTCCCCAATGATTCAACATACTCTCCTTCAACAATTGCAAAGGGCCAATTCCAAGGAAAGGGAATAAACCAGAAACTGGTTCGTGGGTATAATTGAAATCAATTAATAATGCTTTGTTGTGGCCTGTTTCAATAAAACAATTCGCATGCCCATCAAAACTGGCTGATAATGGTTCCTCTTTTATATAGTGCAGTATATTCTCAGTGAGTATTTCAGCTTCAAAATGGGCTACAGAACCAGCTTTTGAAGCAGGCACATTCGTTGCATCACCGATCACAAAAATATTTTTGAAAGCAAGTGATTGTAATGTTTCCTTATTGGTGGGTACATAATTTAGTTCGTCACCCAAACCAGAGCGTTCCATCAATTCATCACCTTTATTAGTTGGTACAGTTACCAATAAATCAAATGGAATTACTTTACCACCATAATCAACGATTGTCTTTTCTTGGTTATTCACCTCAGCAATTGCAAAATCACTTTCGATGGAAATATTTTTCTCCCCTAACAAATGTTCTAAAGCTGCCGTAGATTTTGGCTTTGTGAAAGCACCACTCAACGGTGTTACATAAGTGATATTTACTTTTTCACGCATATTCTTGTGCTCAAAAAAAGCGTCTGCCAGGAAAGCAAACTCTAATGGAGCTACCGGACATTTAATGGGCATTTCTGTGATATGAACCACTAAATTTCCACCCTCCCAATTGCGTAACTTATTCCGCAATGCAAGCGCTCCTTCAAAAGTATAAAAATCAAATACAGATTTTTGCCATTCAGAACCTGCCATACCTTCAATTTCTTCTGGTGCAATTTTTGCGCCTGTAGCTATAATTAATAAATCATAGTTAATAATTTCACCTTCACTCAAAATAATCTTATTTTCTTTGGCATCAATTTTCTCAATTCTCTGCTGAATCAGTTCAACATTAGAAGGAATAAAGTCTTTTACATTTTTGATAATATTAGAAGGCTGATAAATATCGAAAGGCAAGAACAAATATCCTGGTTGATAATGATGCTCTTTTCTTTCATCAATAATACTTATCTCCCATTCTTTTCGATCTAATTTTTTATGAAGATGATTCGCCATCATCGTTCCAGCTGTTCCAGCACCTAAAATGACTAAACTTTTCATACAATATTTTTATGTTTTATTTGACAATACAAATGTCAATCAGACAGTTAATGAGCTGTGTGATGTTAGTTACAGAAGAATATGATTTATATCAGGTAATCAAATGTTATAACTGGATAATCAATTAATGTCTAAAAAGGTATTCCTTCAATAGGGTGACAAATGTTACCGTGAGCAAAAATGCATCCGGATACATTTGCATCAAATTGAAAATTCATGAACCCAAAATGGTCCTTTAAGTTTTTACTTTCTCTAGTTTTTTTCCTATCTGCGGCAGAACTGCAACAAATTTCAGCGCAAGACAGCACCAAATTCCTGAGTTTAAGCGATGCCATTGCCAATA
>CAIYTJ010000209.1 GCA_903929065.1 uncultured Bacteroidales bacterium
AAAATTATTATCTTTGCGTTTGAGTTTCTTTCTCACCATACTCTTATCGTTCTTTGATTTAAGACCATTATTCCTCTTTTTTTCCAGTTATTTATAAAGATTCATTTACTAACCTTTAATATTTTTCGTTATGAAAAGAAAAACGTTCTTAATCATCAAGTGCTTCCTCTTTGCATTTTTTGTTTTTATGATTTCATGTACGTATGTTGATCTTACCGGAATGTCGAAAGATATTCAGTTACAAGAATCACTTGTAATACCAGTCGGTGAAGGCAATATCAGTGTAAATGATTTACTGAAGAAGTTGAATCTGCAAAATATCAGCACCAATGCAGACACCATTAACTTTACGGCCGAGTTTAACAAAGATTATCAGTTTACTGATCCCAATCTGCTAAGTAATGCACAACAGAAAAATAATACGTACGGACTAACTCCGTCAATTATTCCTACAAATAGTAATATACCAATTACAGGTGGTAATCAATTTAGTATTAATCTTGGACTTGATCCTTTATCCAGTACCGAACGATTTGACAGTCTGCATGTCAGAAACGCTGTTTTTTCTATAAATCTTTCCTTTAATGATATAAAAGTTGCTGCCACTGGTGTTGGAATTTCTCCATCCGATATCCAGGTAACGCTGATTTTCCCAAAAATGAAATATATTGGCGGCGTTGATCCCGTTTCGAAAGATATCAATATAAGTCAGTTTGGACAACCAACTGATATTAATCTTTCAAACTTCACACTGAATACAGCAGGTTCCACAGGAATCCCATTTCAGATTTTATTTAAATCCGCAAGCCGTAGTTTAATTATTGGTTCCACTGGTAGTCTTAGTACAATAATCAAAATCAATCAGATTGACAATTTAGTGGCTTACGGTCAGTTCCAACCTGCATCTTCAGCGCCAACAACCATAAAACTGCCTCTTGACATTCTGTCCAGTTTACCAACAGGAATGCGATTTGCAAACCCTAAAGCTATGATAACACTCCAAAGCAATATCGGCAGTTATTTGAAATTCAATATCTTGGGCGTAAAAGCATATTCCAAAGATGGTTCGACCATAAAACAGGCATTATTCAACGGCAATCCAACAATCACGGAATCGATAAATGTAAAACCAACCAATCCGGGAGAAACCGTAACAAAATCCCTTCGAACACTCGATAATGTGTATGGTACAACCGATCAACTATTTGATACAAGCGTAAAACTCGATACCCTGGAATACAAATTCTCAGTTCAGACTGATGATGCTCTGAACAGCTTACATCAACCCACTTTTGTAATGCCGGGTATGAAAATGAGCGCCAACGTAAAAATTCAGATACCTTTCTATCTGAAAGCAGGAAGTAATATTAGTTTAAGCGATACCATTAAAAATGTGGATGGTGCATTGAAAAACATTGATAATGCAACACTGGTGTTGAAAGTTACAAACGGCTTGCCGATTAAAATAAGTTACAAGATGAAGTTTTTGGATACTAATAACACGGTTATTACTTCTTCCATTAATGACTCAACGTATGTGATAAATTCGGCTCAGGTGGATAGTAAGGGTATTGTAATCACAAACGGTGCCACCATTACTAACCTGAACATTGCACTGAATTCAGCTCAGACGGCAGCTTTGAACAATGCCAAACATATGGTCTATACCATCACCGTTACAGGACAGGATCAGAGCAAAGCTATACAGTTTACTACCTCTAATTACTTCAAAGTAAAACTTGGAGTATTTGCAAAAGGTAAATATACAACTACAATGGGGTCTAACAAATAAAACTGCTGAAAAATGAAAAAGAATATAATCAATAAATTAGTAATTTTAGTTTGCCTGGGTTTATCGACATTACCGGCAAATTCACAGCAGGTAAACACCATGTATTTCATGGATAATGTTCCTGTTCGCAATTATCTGAATCCAGCTTTTCAACCCTACAGCAATTTCTATCTCGGATTTCCTGTGCTTGGATTTACTCAACTTAGTGCCGGGAATAATTCGCTGACGCTTAAAGATTTTGCCTATATGCAAAACGGGATTCCAATCAATTTCCTTAGCCCCGGCGGCAATTTGACGAATTTTTATAACGCACTGGAACCAACAACTTCACTTTATACCAATGTACAGCTGAATCTGTTGAATTTCGGATTCCGTACAGGCAAATCATACTGGAATTTTTCTTTAAGTGAAAGAGTCGATGGCCAGATTGGAATTCCAAAAGATTTTATGAAACTGATCTTATTCGGCACACCGGATATCAATAACAATATCTTTAATTTCAAAACGCTGGGTGCTGATGTGACAGCTTATACTGAAGCCGGTTTGGGTTACTCACGGATTATAAATGATCAATGGTCGGTTGGAGCAAAGTTGAAATTATTGGTTGGTACGGGTAATGTTTCCACTTCTATCAAAAATCTCGATTTTCAGGCAGGTATCGACCAGTGGACTTTGAAAGGACAAGGCTCAGTGAATGTTTCGGCTCCCGGACAAATTACCATTGGCAATAACCTTCAATCTTTTTCTTATGCACAGCCAACCTCCGCCATGGATTTTATAAAACCAAGCGGATTGGGCGGAGGTATTGATCTGGGGCTTACGTTTAAACCCATCAAGGATTTGACATTATCTGCTGCAGTGACCGATTTAGGTTTAATCAGTTGGACCAATGCAAAAAATATTAATTTCTCCACCGATTATACATTTACCGGTTTAGGAAATATAACCGGTACTACTAATCTTGAGGGCACAGTATTATCAGATTCTCTTTTAAATGCATTGAAAAATTCAAATACAACTTCTGTCACTTCAAATGGATACACAACATACACAACACCCAAAATAAATGTTGGTGCTGAATATGCATTTTTCGAAAACAAACTGAGTGTGGGAGTTTTATCACGCACCATGCTGCACAATAGCTCCGTTTATGAAGAAGTTACGGCTTCTATCAACGGCAGGCCTGTCAACTGGTTTGACCTTTCACTCTCCTACTCGGTAATGAACGGCCGAATGAGCAATATCGGTGCAGGACTGGGATTGCGAACCTGGATATTACACTGGTTTTTAAGTGCCGATTACATTCCGTTGAGTTATGCTGGCGTTCAGTTAGGGAATAATTCTTCTAAAATTACCACGCTGCCGTATAATACCAAAGGTTTTAATTTTGCCCTCGGACTAACCTTTGCCTTCGGAAATCACCACGACCAGGATCATGATGGAGTGGTTGACAGTAAAGATAAATGCCCTGATACGCCGCCCGGTGTAAAAGTAGACAAACATGGCTGCCCTGTTGATACCGACGGTGATGGAGTACCTGATTATCTGGATAAGTGCCCTGATACACCAAAAGAAGCCTATTCTTCGATTGATGCGAATGGCTGCCCTATCGATACGGATGGCGACGGCGTTCCTGATTATCTCGACAAATGTCCAAATACACCAAAAGCTGCGATTGGATTTGTAGATAAAAACGGTTGTCCGCTTGACACGGATGGTGATGGAGTACCTGATTACCTGGATAAATGTCCGAACACACCTCCAAATGTGAAGGTTGACTCAGTAGGTTGTCCGATTGATACCGACGGCGATGGTGTGCCTGATTACCTTGATTTATGTCCGAATACTCCGAAAGAAGCCAAAGGACTGGTAGACAAAAACGGTTGTCCGCTTGATAGTGATGGTGATGGAGTGCCCGATTACCTGGATTTATGCCCCAACACACCACTCGAAGCACATGGATTTGTGGATAAAAACGGTTGTCTGTTGGATTCGGATGGTGATGGCGTGCCGGATTATCTGGATAAATGTCCGAATACACCTACGGCTGCCCGCGGCATGGTTGATGAAAAAGGCTGCCCGCGTGATACCGATGGCGATGGAATCCCTGATTACCTGGATAAATGTCCAACCGTGCCGGGAACAGCCGCTAATAATGGCTGCCCTGAAGTAAAGAAAGAAGTGAAGACCTTGTTCAAAAAAGCCATGCAGGGAATTCAGTTCGAAACAAATAAGTTTGTTATTAAACCTGTTTCGTTCAAGATATTAAACACCATTGCCGATGCACTGAATCTGAATCCGGAATACCTGATTGAAGTTCAGGGACACACCGATAATGTTGGAAAACCGGAAGCAAACCTGATCTTGTCTGACAAACGGGCCAAAGCCGTTATGGAATACCTTATTTCCAAAGGTGTGGATGCCAAACGACTCACTTCGCACGGATACGGTGACACAGTACCGGTTGCTTCAAACAAAACAAGTAAAGGCAGAGCACTTAACCGACGCGTTGAATTTATTGTTTCGTTCGAGAAAGTAACCGTTCAATAATTCAATAAATTGATTTTAAAGGGAGTTAAGTAGTTAACTCCCTTTTTTATTTTAAAAAAACTGAAACAAATGATGGTACTTTGCAACGGTTTTAATACTTTTGTGAGCCGAAAATAAAAAAACAAAAAAATCAACATAAAAAAGTATGGGAAGAGCGTTTGAATACAGAAAAGCGACCAAAATGAAACGTTGGGGTAATATGGCCCGCGTATTTACCAAATTAGGAAAACAAATTACGATAGCCGTGCTTGAAGGCGGTTCTGATCCGGATACAAACCCGCGTTTACGCATGGTCATCCAGACTTCCAAGAAAGAAAATATGCCGAAGGAAAACGTGGAACGGGCTATTAAAAAAGCCACTTCACGCGATGAATCAGCCTACAAGGAAGTGATTTACGAAGGATACGGACCGTTTGGAATTGCCATTGTAGTAGAAACAGCCACCGACAATCCAACCCGCACGGTAGCCAATGTACGCAGTTACTTTAACCGCAACGGAGGATCATTGGGTATTACCGGTTCTCTGCAGTTTTTATTCGATCACAAATGCGTATTCAAAATTGCTCCCAAAGAAGGGGTATCTATGGACGACCTGGAACTTGAATTAATCGACTTCGGCGTGGATGAACTGGTGGAGGATGAAGAAGGCATTATTTTATACGGCGATTTTCAGTCGAATTCGGCCATTCAAAAATACCTCGAAGAAAACGGTTTCGAGATTCTGAGTGCCGAGTTCGAACGTATCCCCAACGATATGAAAGAACTGAACGAAGAACAAAAAGCACAGGTTATGAAGCTGCTCGACAAAATCGAAGACGACGAAGATGTGCAGAATGTTTTCCATAATATGGTGGAATAGATTTTCCACCAATAGATATAAATTCAAAAGCCATTCCCCACAGGGAGTGGCTTTTTTAGTTATACAAAAATTACCTTTTGGTTAGTACCGGCAGTCGGAGACTGTTCCTGCTTGCCTCAGGAACTGAAAACCGCCGAAAGCCATATTGAAACAGCTCCCGTTGTAATCCGCGCCAAAACATAAAAAATAAAACTTATTTAGCACAAATCGCAGAACTGCGCCAGCATCGGTATTTAATAAAAAATAATTGCACTCTATTAGGTTAATTAAATAATAGTATTTATCTTTGGAGACGAAAATATGGTAATAATCATGAAGTAGTAGAAAC
>CAIYTJ010000210.1 GCA_903929065.1 uncultured Bacteroidales bacterium
AAAGATGGAATTGTTTATGGTGGTAATGATAGCTACTTTTCACATGGAATATACCAATCGGGCTGGAGCTATTTTTCTTCTACAATAGGTACACCTTTTATTTTCCCCCAAGTAAAAGTTATAGGACAAAACAGGTATTCAACGAATGACAGGGTTCAGGTACATCATGTTGGAGTAGAAGGAGATGCAGCTGGATTTCAATACAGATTTTTGAGTTCATTCAGCAAAAATTATGGATCTTATGATTTGCCATATAAAGAAATGATTTCAAATACTTCACTACTTTTGGAAGTTAACAAACAGTTTCCAATACTATCAAATATTGAAATTGGTTGTAAAATAGGTGCTGATTTTGGTCAATTATACGGAAATTCGGTTGGCTGTCAGATTTCGATTAAAAAGTCAGGGAATCTATTTCATTATTAAAAACGTTACAGATTAATTCCAACTAATTTTTTCGTTCAATTTCCCTTAAACTTTCTATTTTCTTTTTTGTAAGAAAACCATAAATATCTTCAAGATGCTCGGTTACCTTTTGGTTTCCAAATTCAAAGACTTTTGTAACCAATCCATCTAAAAAATCACGGTCATGTGAAACCACAATGAGAGTTCCGTCGAAATCCACCAAGGCTTGTTTCAAAATATCTTTGGTTTTCATATCCAAATGATTGGTTGGCTCATCAAGAATCAGCAAATTGACCGGTTCGAGTAATAATTTAATCATCGACAACCGTTGACGTTCGCCACCTGAAAGCACTTTGACCTTTTTGAATGAATTATCACCACCAAACATAAAAGCACCCAGCAAGTTCTTGATATTATTTCGAATATCGCCAACAGCTACGTCATCTATTGTTTGGAAAACAGTCAAATTTTCATCCAACAGAGATGCTTGATTCTGGGCAAAATAGCCAATTTTGACATTATGGCCTAATGACAATTTCCCTTCGTGCTCAATTTCTTTCATTATTGCCTTGACCAGGGTTGACTTTCCTTCGCCATTTTTTCCAACGAATGCAATTTTCTCACCCCGTTCAATCATAAAATTTGCATTGGCAAAAACACGTTTACTACCATAGATTTTGCCTACATTTTCAGCAGTTACGGGATAATTTCCGGAACGGGGAGATGGTGGAAACCTGAGTCTTAGTGCCGAAGTGTCTTCTTCATCAACTTCAAGTATTTGAAGCTTTTCGAGCATTTTGACACGCGACTGGACCTGAAGTGTCTTGGAATAGGTGCCTTTGAAGCGTTCGATAAACTCCATGTTTTCGGCAATCATCTTTTGCTGCTCGTCAAACTGTTTCTGCTGCTGCTCACGTCGTTCTTTGCGCAACTCAAGGTAATGTGAGTATTTGGCTTTATAATCGTAAATTCGACCCATTGTGACTTCAATGGTGCGTGTTGTGATATTGTCAACAAAAGCGCGATCGTGCGAAATAACCACAACGGCCTTAGCGGAATTTATCAGAAAATCTTCGAGCCATTGTATGGATTCAATATCAAGATGATTGGTCGGTTCATCAAGTAATATTACATCGGGACGACGAAGAAGAATTTTTGCCAGTTCAATGCGCATACGCCAGCCACCACTAAACTCCGAAGTATTTCTGGTAAAATCCTCACGAGAAAAACCTAATCCAAGCAAAGTCTTTTCAATATCGGCATCGTAATTTATCTCTTCAATACTATAGAATTGTTCACTTAATGCAGATACTTGCTCAATCAACTCCATGTAACTGTCAGATTCATAGTCAGTACGGGTGGTCAGTTCATCATTCAATACCTGAATCTGCTTTTCCATTTCGTTGATTTCCGAAAAAGCTTTAGCAGTTTCTTCAAATACAGTTCGGTTATCTTCAAGTAATAAATGTTGTGGCAGATAGGCAATTACAGTTTCTTTTGGGTATGAAACACTTCCTTTTGATGGTTCACGCGTTCCGGCAAGAATTTTAAGTAATGTGGATTTACCAGCTCCGTTTTTACCCATGAGTGCTATCCGGTCTTTTTCATTTATCACAAATGAAATATCTGAGAAAAGTGTTTGTCCGCCAAATTCGACGGTAAGAGCATCTACTGAAAGCATGTATATAATAAGTAATTCACAATTAATAATTCAGAATTTGAGAGCGCAAAAGTACATAAAAAAACTTTCCGAATGACACATTGCTGTCAAACGGAAAGTCTTTTAATTATTCTGACTTAATTACAATACAATCTTTACAGATTCTGACCCGATTTTAATAATATAGAATTGATTTCTTAGCAGATTACTAATCTCAATGACATCATTATCAAATTTTGGTGTAATTGGTGCTAAAACTTGTCTTCCAATCAAATTGTAAACGTAAACAATATCAGTTTTTAAAGGAACTTTTATTATAATTGAACCATTAACGGTTTTGTATACAATTTGCGTTTTATCCTTGCTTTTAAATGAACGTTCGTATCCCAATGTTTTGATTGAAATTGTGTTTGAAAAATCAGTAATATTCTCATAATAAATGCTTTTGTCGCTGGCTCTAACTTTATAAAAATATTCAGTATTAGGTGTTAAATTGGTTAGCGTGTCTGAATTGATCGTTATCCAGTTTTCCCGTTGAAGATAATTTATCTGTTTTGAAAAGCCAGCATCGACATCATCAAAAGTGATAACTCCTGTACCTTTGAAATAGGTAAACTTGAATTGATTATAACCCTTTGTTTCAGTAAAATTATATGTTTTACTTTTTTCTGATAATGAAGTTGAAACAGGAATACTATCAATTTTTTCCCAACCATTTTGACTGTTTTGCGCCTGTACTAAAAATCCACCATTGTAGGCTCCAATTGAACGAACATAAAATGAAAGCGATGTAACCGGAAGCAGATATTTTTCCGTTTGAACATATTCTCCGGTATTTTGAAACTGAATGGATGGTGCATTTGCTCCACTATAAACGCTAGAATTCGAAGCAGTAGTAGCTGTTATAGTCCAGCCTGCAGGGGCAATTAATCCATTATCAAATCCCTGAACCAGGTTAGAAGTGCCATCTACAATATTATATACTGTTGCATAATAACCCGCAGCATACTTGCCGGGAACAAAATATCCTGTAGTATCCGCAACGATATTCCAGTTTGCAACAAAACTTGTATAAGTTGTATCAGTACCTGCTTTAGCAACCGGTGGAACTACATATATCTGTCTGGTTGACGTTCCTGAAACAGCTGCATCTGCATAATCACCAAAGTTGGTTTTAACCATCAGAAGGTCGCTATGTGTTGTGTTATAAGATGGAACAGTCGGGTTATACCTTACCTGGATATTAGTTGGAGAAACAGTTGAATCCACAGGTATAATTGTCAAAGTTTTTGCCCATGCTGTTGCCGGATCTGTATCTTTTTTTATTTCGAAATTTTGACCTGTACTAAATGATAATGTAATTGGTCCCTGCAGTTTTGATCCGCTGATTATTCCGGTTTGGTGACTTGTGGGCGTACCTGCAACGGTATTAAATGGTTGAAAGTTTGTAGTAAATGATATTTTAGGACCAAAATTGAAGGTGATAATGCCATTTGATTCTTTAATATTAAAAAGTGGTTTCTTTAAATTTGTTCCATTTCTAAGTGCTGGATTATAACTTGTAACCTTGCTGGTACCCGGAAAAAGATCACCAGCTAATGTGGCATCTGAAGCAGTTCCATCGGCCCGTACAACATCAACTCCCATCGCATTTGCAACATTATTTGGAGTATTATTAGACCAGGTTATCTGATTATAAGTAATATGAGTAATATAAAGTCCATGTGCAGGTTGCGAATTGGTACTAAAATTTGGATTCATTCCAAAATAGGTGTCCCAGCCAGTATTTTGTCTATTTTCGAGTAAGAAAAACTCAACAGGATTTGGATTTGCTCCGTTTAGATTGTGATTCCCGGTTTGCGATATTAAATAAGCTGTATTGCTTGAAATTATGGGTAATAAACTAACATTAGTTGATTGTTTTAATTCAACAGGTACTAACCAGTTTAAGAAGAAACGTTCGTAAGCTGAATAAGTCGGTGGTGTTCTTCCTAAATTCAAATAAGGACCATAATCCATTATATCAAAGGTTTCCAACGTTATATAACTATTGTCTCCCGCCGTATTGTATAAATCGTCCAAGCCCAACACATGTCCGAATTCATGGCAAAATGTTCCGACTCCGCACATATTTGAGCCTGTATTTCCACGTAATTCTGAAGTACAGGCATAATCTAAAACGCGTTTTCCATTGAATGTAACAGAAGCTACGCTTCCTGAGTAATTGCCACCAGAATAAAGGCTTGTTGGAAAAACACCCCAACGGTGAGGCCAGATGCTGTTAGCCGGGCCACCTTCGGCTTCGTTATAACCGGCATAATAAACAAAGATATTATCCACAATGCCATCATTGTCAGTATCGTATTGAGAAAAATCAATTCCCGAATTAAATGCAGCCGTACAGGCATCCACAATCATTTGCGGAGCATTAATATCATTTCCTTTTGCATCATTTGCCCCATAAAAAGCCATTGAATTGGGTAAATTGAAGGGGCCAACAACATCAAATTGTGGATTAAAAACTCCGTTGGAACTTACCTGAAAATAATCATTTGCTGAACCAGTACCTCCATTTGCAGAATATCCGCTTTGGTTTAAAAGATTTGTATATGATGTCTTTGGACTAGAAGTAACAAAACTTTTATCCGTGAAATTTACCAAAATAACAATTGATTTATGATTACCGGTCAACGGATAACTTTTTTGAGGAACTGAACTTAAAGCCTTTTTTTGCGCTTTGATGGCTCTTCCTTTCACATTTAATTTGCTTAAATCAATATTTTTGTCTAAACCAGCAATAAATCGATTTTCCGATGTTGATCTTTTTTCAATTTCAGTTGCCCGAACCGATGTACTAACCAGATTGCCTGAAGAATTTAGTTTCGCATAATTCAAAACACCTGCATTATCAGGAATAAGCATATAACCATCTAATGTCGTTTTGTAATTGAAATACTCATCTCCATGAATTCGAACAGTGATTACCGAACCATCAGGCTGAGTGATTTTTACCGGAAACGGGGTGGCAGGAACTGCATTAGTATTGAATGGAAGCAATACTATTAACGCAAAAAGAATATATAGTCCTATTAATTTTGTCTTCATACACAGAGTTGTTTAATTCGCAAAGATAAATAAAAATTTATCAGGGGAGCTAAAATAAAAATTTCGTTTGCTGAAAAAAAATCTGTTTTCACTGAAAATTACTATTTTTGATATAACTACAGCTAATGAGTAAAGTTCTAAGTTGTTTAATTTTTCATTTATCTGATTTGACTAAATACAATTTAAAGTTTAAAAAAAGTTCATTCATTTGCATTCTGATAAGTTTATTCATTCTATCCTTAAAATTACAATAAACCACCCAATTAAACAGTTTAGGAATGATAAAACTGATTTGTTATTCGAAAATGGATTTGTAATCCTTTGATAAGTATACGTTTAAATTGCCTGAGTCCTAAAAAGTTTCAAAATTCTTACAATTTTTTCACGATGATATTTGTAATTTGTCAAAATCGCACTATCTTTGCACTGCAATTGCGAAAATAGCTCAGTTGGTAGAGCACGACCTTGCCAAGGTCG
>CAIYTJ010000211.1 GCA_903929065.1 uncultured Bacteroidales bacterium
ATGGATACTCTTTTAATTCAACCCAGAGATTACTCTGAAAACAAAAATATATTTACTGCTGCCGCAAAAGTATTGGCGGAAAACCAGGCAGTTTGCCTGCGCTGCAATGGATTGTTGCCGGATTATTTGGCAACAGTATTAGAAACATACAAAGCTATGATTTTCTGGGGGACCGCTCCTGGTAAAGCCGGGGATGCCGAAAGAGTTAAAAGAATAAAACAGATTCGCATACCCGATCTTTCACTCAAAGAGCAGTTACGGGAACAGTTTTCTTCTGAATCAGAATCAGCGGCGATTGACGAAGCGGTGGCAATGAGGTTAAAATTTGATGAAGCGGCAAGAATATTTTTCTCTGAAAAAGTATCCACGGAAACCATAGACTTAATGATAAATGGGATAACCTCGCTATATGGATATAATGAATATTTTTTTGTCTATGATTTTAACTCGAGGGATTTAGATTCCTTGAAATGCGTATTGCGTGACGTGAAAGAATCTTTTGAAATGCTCCCATCAATACGAATAGATTTCTTTCATGAAATCTTCACTAATATTGAGGCTAATTGTAGCAATAATCCTTTTATCAGTAAGATTTCAGAATTTATTAATAATGAAATAGCCATTATTTGTAAAGAGGCCGGAATTCCAGGATTATATAATGGAGCTCCATGGGAAGGGGAAGATTATAATACAAAGAAGGCGCTGGCTGGGCTTGATGCTAAGGTTTTTAAGGTCTTATATGAAAAGGAGCATCAACTTGCAGAGGAGAAAGTCCGTGCGGACGAGCGCGAAAAGGTTATCGCCGACCTGTCGCACCATATCAAAAATCTTGTAGGCACCATAACAGACCCGCTTGAACAGCTTAAAGAATATGATCACGAGCACCAGACGATTATTGAAAATGCGCTTCGTGGAGGGAATTTAATCCGCGAAATAGTAAATGCGATGAATTTGTCTTTCAGCGGCTCCAATGAAGATGTTATTTATGATTTCAACAATCCTTCGTATGACAGTATGCAACTTCAGGACATTTTAGTTGAGGGCTTGAGAAATGCAGTCCGCAACATGTTCGATGGTAAATATTTCAGTGAATTCTGTCACGGATACTTCCAGGATAGGGATACTTTTATTGAGGCAAAACAGCAATGGCAGAATCTTGATAGATCAAATATTGACGCCCTTAAAGCATTATTGGAACAATACTTTTTCAAGCTGGATTTAAAAATTAAAAATGCGGATATTCCAGTAGGCAATCAAAAGAGCACGGCGCTAAAATTGTTGATTATGCTTCAGGAAATCATGCTGAACGCGGTAAAATACTCGTCATTCGTTCATCGTGCCGAACGCGAAACCACGATATCGCTGGTGGGTGACGGCAGCCATATAACACTGGAAGTGGAAAATACCTTCAATCCTAAATCGGCAGTAAAATCCTCCCGGCTCGGCCATAATATCATCAAGAATTTCGTCGCTCTGTTTGGGGCCAAAGTTGACAGAGACATAAATAACGGTCGTTACAAAATCAAGATAGCATTTGACTTCAATCCGG
>CAIYTJ010000212.1 GCA_903929065.1 uncultured Bacteroidales bacterium
AATGAAATTCAAGATGGTTGGATAAATTTTGTATTTCATTTGATTCTTGAATACACATAAATATCTATATTTTTAACAACAATGTTAACTTGAAAACAAATATAAATAAATATATAAGGTAACAAATCTAATCACTTGGATTTTAATGTTTTTTTCGATAATTAATCACATAAAGCATATAAATCGCCTCGCGGATTAACCAGCAAAACGGGAATATTCGATTTTTTCACCACATGGTACTCTTTTGGTCCGAAAAGAATATCATCCAGCCCATAATCGCGTGATGCAGAAATAATTATTAATCCGGCACGTTCATTTTCAGCTACCTGAATGGATTCTGCTTCCACTTTGAAACTGTCTTTGGTCGCATTTTCCAATGAATATTTAAAATCAAATTTATCAAACAATGATTTCATTTTTTCTGCATTGGTAGCTGCTTTAGAACCATAATCATTAGCGAGCAACATGCTAATTTCCGATTCGCAAAACCGCCCGAAAGCAGATGCAAACTGGGCTTTTTCCAGTTCCTCCTCCAGAAATCCAATCGGTAAAATCACTCTCGTTAAATCAAGTTCAACAAATGAATCCTTGTAAAACAAATACGGAATTCGCAAATCACGACAAACATTCAATTGTTTGCGAATTAATTTATTATCAATCAGTTGAATAAACAAAAACGAAACATCCAATTCTTCACAAATTTCTGACAAAACTGATTTATTGGAATTTCTAACGAAAATCTGATCTTCATTCAAACCAATTAAACTCTTCAAACCTGTCAAACTATCTTCAATCTGTTCATCTGAATCAACAAAACTCAATACACCAAATGACTTCCCCAACTGGGTTGCCAACTTTGATGCACTTTGTATAAGAATTTTTGCTGTAGAAAGTTGTTGTATTTGAACTAAAACCATATTTAATTTGAAATTCTTTAATTAGCACATTGTCTTATTGGCACATTAGCACATTAATTATCTATTCCTGAAAATAAACCCGTTTTACACGCCTTGAAACACTCGTAAGTACTTCGTACGGAATAGTATGCAGCCAATCAGCCACCTCGGAAATGGTTAGGTGGTCACCAAAAATTTCCACCTGATCGCCTACGTTTGCTTCAATATCGGTTACATCAATCATAACCAAATCCATGCAAACATTTCCGATTACTTTGGCACGTTTTCCATTAATAAGCACCTCTCCCACTCCGTTTCCGAGTTTGCGGTCGAAACCATCCGCATAACCAATTGGAATTACAGCAATCCGTTTATCTTCATTAACAATTCCTTTCCGACTATAACCAACCGTTTCGCCGGCTTTCACGTTTTTAATCTGCAAAATAATGGTTTTCAGCGCACAAACCTGTTTCAGATTCATATCCGGCAATGAACTGATTCCGTAATGACCAATTCCCAACCGAACCATGTCAAACTGATATTCAGGAAAACGCTCAATTCCGGCGGAATTCAGAATATGGCGCATAATATGGTGAGAAAAAGTAGTTGAAAACATTTCAGCACAAGCAGTAAATGCCTCAATTTGCTGTTTGGTAAATGCGTCAAATTTTGCCTCGTCAGAACCTGAAAGATGTGAGAAAACGGAACGAACTTTTATCTGATTCTGTTTTTTCAACAAATCCAATAATTTTTCCATATCCTGCGGCTCAAAACCCAGACGATGCATGCCGCTATCTATCTTTATATGAATTGGATAATCAGTCACACCCAGCTTTTCAGCAGCTGAAATAAATGCTTCCAACAAGCGGAAACTGTAAATTTCAGGTTCCAGTTTATTGTCGAAAATCATTCCGAAACTTCCTTTTTCCGGATTCATAACCACAATGGGAATGCGGATTCCTTCGCGTCGTAATTCTGCACCTTCGTCAGCAACAGCAACAGCCAGATATTCAACATGATGATGCTGCAAGGTCCGCGCCACTTCCACCGAACCGCTGCCATAAGCAAAAGCTTTTACCATACACATCATTTTTGTTTCGGGTCGAAGTTTGGAGCGAAAATAGTTCAGATTATCCACCAACGCATTAAGGTTTACTTCCAGAATGGTTTCGTGCATGATCAGTTCCAGCATTTCTGAAATATCTTCAAAATGGTATTTCCGGGAGCCTTTCAGCAAAATAATTTCCTGTTGAAATTCCCTGATTAAGGGCGATTTCAGAAAATCTTCAGTATCTTCAAAAAAGGTCTTTTCGGCAAGTTGAAATTTATCTGCATGTTTCGAAATTTCTGTGCCAATTCCAACAATTCGTTGAATATTTTTATTGGCAACCAATTCAGCAACAGTTTTATAAAGATTTTCGGATGAAAGTCCGGTTTGAAGAATATCCGATAAAATCAACGTTTTCGATAAATTTTTGGCGGTGGCCTGTTGATTCAGAAAATCAAGGGCAATGCTCAGCGAATTTAAATCGGAATTATAGCTATCATTGATAATCAGGCACTCACGAACGCCTTCTTTTACTTCCAAACGCATGGCCACTGCTTCAAGCTGCAATAATCGTTTGGCAATTTCATCAGCATCGACTCCTAAATGCAACATGACCGACACGCAATGCAGCGCATTTTCAATGGAAGCATCGTCTGTGAACGGAATTATCACCGATTTTTCCGAACCTGAATATTTAAACTCTACTTTTGTGTTTGAATCTGATTTCTCAATTTTCAACATCTGAACAGTTGCTTTATCACTTTTTCCCCATGCAAAAAGCTTACCTTTAAAATCGGATTGTGCTATGGAAATTTCAACCAATTTATTATCAGAACAGTAAATCAATACTTCTGCGTTTTTGAAAAGTGTCAGTTTTTCTTCGCACTTCTGTTTCAAACCGCTGAAATTTTCCTGATGCGCTTCGCCTAAATTGGTGAACAGTCCGATTGTAGGTTGAATAATTGGCTCCAACTGCTCCATTTCGTGCATTTCTGAAATGCCGGCTTCGAAAATGCCCAATTGTGTGTTTTCACTCATTGCCCACACCGAAAGTGGAACACCGATTTGAGAATTATAGCTGCGTGGCGAACGGGTGATATTGAAATCTTTGTGCAAAAGCTGGTACAACCATTCTTTCACCACGGTTTTACCATTGCTGCCGGTAATTCCAATAACCGGCACCTGAAACGATCTGCGATTAGCCGCTGCCAAAACCTGCAATGCTTTCAACGTATCAACAACTTTCAGGAAAACTGCATCTGACAGTTTTTCAAATTCAGGTCGTATTTCGCTCACTACAAAATAGCGAAGATTCTGCTGGTAAAGCTCCGAAATATAATTATGACCGTCGTTTCGTGCGGTTTTAATAGCAAAAAATAAACTTTCAGCCGGGAACGATAACGAACGGCTATCGGTTAGCAGCCAATTAATTTCAACATCCGGAACGTTTGAGCTTTTAGCACTGACAACTTTTGCAATGGCATTTAATTTCATACTTATTTCAATTTTTTAGCGGCAACGCCAGCCAGATTCTTTCCGGTTGACCAATAATTTTTTCCGATACTTTCAA
>CAIYTJ010000213.1 GCA_903929065.1 uncultured Bacteroidales bacterium
CCTCAAAACGATGGTGTTTTAATGAAAGACATTGTGAGTTACCAGCCTCCTTTGGGTGTGCTTGGAAGAATTGCCAATGCACTGGTTATCAGAAAAACATTGGACGAGATATTTGATTTCCGAACCAAAGCACTCGAAAAAATATATCCTTTATGAGAATCTGGTCGCTACATCCGAAATATTTAGATACAAAAGGGTTGGTTGCTCTTTGGCGCGAAACGTTACTGGTAAAAATGTATTGGAAGGCAAAACCATAGGGTATAAAAATCATCCGCAATTAATTCGATTTAAAAATTCGGAAAATTCGGTTCAGGTTATCAATCAATATTTGTTGGCTGTTTATGAAGAATCACTCACTCACGGATATCATTTTAATAAGGCTAAATTCAACATTTATTTTCACCCACAAACATTAACGGTTACTCAAGGACAAATAGAATATGAAATGCAGCATTTACTCAAGAAATTGAAACCCAGAGATTTTACGAAATACAATAAATTAATAAACCAAAAGAATATTGAACCTCATCCCATATTTAAAATAATTGACGGAGAAATAGAAGAATGGTAATTTATTTAAAGAAAGCCAGCATACAATCGTGTAGACCGCCCCAAGGTGTAAACACCTCAGGGAGAGCCTCACACACCACCGGACGTACGGGTCTCGTATACGGCGGTTCGCTAAACAATGGGATACTTCGGCTACGCTCAGTAGCCAAATAGTGGCGAACTTTGATATAGTGGACTTACTTTGTAGAATGGGTCAGCAACGGTTCGTAACCCCGCTGGGTGAGTCGTGCTACCGTTATGGTCGTGTTCAGAATCGGGCTTTGTGCAATTGCCCAGCCTCCTTTTCTGCTCCGGCTCCATTGGTAAGCATGCTCCAGATCTACTCCAAGCCTGATCAGGTTTTTCCGCTTTCGCTCCGGTTTCTTCCAATCAGTCCAAATGCAATATCGTATCCGGTTGCGTAACCATCCGTCCAGTTCGTTGAGCTTATTGTAAATGCTCGCGAATTTGAAGTAGTTGATCCAACCCCGGTGTACTTCTTTTAGCTTTTGCATGCGTTGGTCGAAACTCATGGGGCTTGTTTTGCGGGTTATTTCCTTTAGCTTGGTTTTAAATGATTTCCAGCGCTTCTCTTCAACAACCAGTTGATATTTACCCTTTACTCCTTTTTGATACGTGGATACGAAGCCGTAGCCCAGTATATTGAAGGTTAACGGGCGACGAATACCGCTCTTTTCCCTGTTGATCGGTAGTTTCAGTTTGTCACGAAGGAACAAAAAGATACTGTTTCCGGTCTTCCGGGCTTCATTGTTGGTTTTGCAGTAGATACTGAAGTCGTCCCCTTTACGTATTAGTTCTGTAAGTTCGTTCCTGTTTTTATCCAGGTACGGTTTCAGTTCTTTTACGCTCATGGCATCCACTCCCGCCGCTCCTTTGTTTAGCATTACCTGACGGCAAGCTTGGGTAAGATTTCCTGCACTCAGGATGGCATCAATGGTTTGCATACGTTTTCTTACTTTCAAAATAATTCAACGTTCATTCTCCTTTCTCTATCCTGTTGCGCTTATCGGCAGCTTCCGCCAAATGGCGGATCCGTTCGGTATTTGCAACTGTTTAACGTTCAGCCCTTCATTGGCTTGTGAGTCCTCCGCTTTATTCATCGGCTCGTTACCACCAATTACTATGGCTTCTGCTGACTTCTTGGCTTAGCTAAACTCGTAGATTCCAAGACCTCCCCCGGTAAAAGCTTTTTCCTTCATCCAATCCCTGCGACATCTACTACATAGCGATGGTTTTATTCATAGGACGTTACAATGATGTGCTTGCTTATCCTCGCTTCGTAGCCTCATATGTCGTTTCTGCTTGGTTTATACTGAGCTGGCCGAAGTATCAGTACCGAACTTTGTAGTCTCGCTGCCTTCAGTGCATGTCTCACGACAAACCACCTTCCGACTTACTAATACTTCTGAGCGTTACCTCAGTGTATAAGGGACTTACACCCTCTGGGAAAATACACTCGCCGTAAAATCACTTTTGTACCCGAAAATTTGTATTTTCGAAGTTTTTCAAGAGCTTACAACGAGTGCGCGCTGCTTATGCAGGGCGCACACATCAAAATACCCGCAAGTCGGGTTTCAGTGGTAATTCCATCATTCGGCCGTGTTCAAATTTGGGTGTA
>CAIYTJ010000214.1 GCA_903929065.1 uncultured Bacteroidales bacterium
AGCCCTTATCAGGATATATCCCACTTTACTGGTTTCGGACGGTTTTCCTGTAATGGCATCAAGCACATAGAACTTATAATAAACCGGTTCTCCTGCAATATAAGTTGTGCGGTCAGTTTGCAGATAAGCAGCTTCCTTTCCGGAATTTTGTGCATAAATAATTCCCGTACCAAACAGGATAGTTAGTAATATCAGTAAAAAGTAAACTTGTTTAATAAATCTCATCATGAATTCTTATTAATTAATGATTCCACCAGACAGGATATGGGACTTTTACAAAGGAAGAGTCTTTCGGGGTGGTTGAATAACTTTTATCCCATATTTTATAACTCGCGCCTCCAACATCCGGTATATTGACATACGCTTTTTGATACAGAGCCACTTTACCAATAGATTTTAGCATGTTTATGACATAAGCTGCATGTGTGACTGACGAAACTTCGAACAAACCCAACACAATTTTAGAAGGATTGTTGATACATTTCATATTCCCGTATAATTGAGCCGTTACCGGATCAAATAACTTACCGCTTGATGAGAGTTGATTATTTGCACCTTTGTAGAAATTGTACGAATCCGTGTTTATTGTATATTGATTAATTCGCAGATAGTAATAATTGATATAAGTCAGATTAGGCATATCTAAACCATAACCGGTCATTCCAAATGGAACAAAACCCAGAGAATGATTTTTAATGGCGATACCGGGTGCAACCGAACGTTCATCGGTTATATTTTCTTTTGAATCAATATCAAATTTCTTCCAGCCAAAATAGAACCAATGCCATGTGGTAGTATCGGTAGCTGTTTCTTCGTATGTATATTGTATGGTTACATTGGTACTGAACCTGCACAATGGAGGTGTTGCGGTTTTTGGTACTGAACCGAACAAATCGACCCGGATATCTGAACCATCGGTTGATGTGAAATTATTGTTATCCGGATCTATATAACTCTTCGAAGTATAATAACCCCGGATACTGTCGAAGTTCTGCGGCGCATACAGCGTTTCTTTGTTCGATTCGTAAATACTGCCATCGGACGTTTCAATTTGCAATTTATAGGAATTTCCGATTTTTGATTTGAAATTTGAAGGTAATGTATAATTCCCTCTGCCATCGTCAGCAAGTAAGTAAATTATATTCTGACTATCGGTCACCCTCACTTTGGCACCGGTTACGGCTCTTGATAATGAAACTGAATCGAAGGGAAACGGAACTGCTTTCGATAAGCTGATCTTAAACGGACCCGATTCATTCGTAATCAATCCTTCTACAATAAGCGCTTCTGTATTCGAATTTATCACCGGATTGTATATCTCTGTGCAGCGACTGAAAAGCACTGCCAGCATGATAATTAGTACTATATTTTTAAGTTGATTCATTTTCCGGAGTTTTAAAAAGTAAAGTTGTAGGTCAACGTTGGAATCGGTTTTTCAATAATGAACATTTGGTACATATTGAATGATTGGTAATATTTCGATTCCAGCCCCGATGTTGATTTATAAAATACCGAATATGGATTTTTTTGCGCATAAACGTTCAGAATGGAAAACGTCCAGCTTCCTCTCCATTTTTGTTTCAATCGTAAGGTCTCATCGTGTGTGATGGCAATATCCAGCCGATGAAAATCAGGTAGACGGTATTTATTCCGGTCGGAATAGTAAACGTACTGCTTACCATCATATTCATATTTCAATTCGGGAAGTGTGACCGGTTTACCGGTACTGTACGAAAATGTTCCCGACACCCACCATCTCCGTGTCAAATGATAATTGCCCATGACAACAAAGTTATGCGGTTTATCAAAAGGCGATGGGTAATAATTATTTCTATTGATTTGGTCCAACGCATACGGGCTTGTGGTATGACGCATTGAACGGGAATAGGTATAACTTGCCCAACCGGTCAATCGTCCGGTATTTTTCTTTACATAGAGTTCAACGCCATAATTATATCCCGAAGCATTCAGTAAATCGGTTTCCAATGCATTATTCACCACAATTGAAGCCCCATCGCGGTATTCCAGAATATTATCCAGTTTCTTGTAATAAACTTCAACCGAAGCTTCTATGGCATTCTGACTGAAATTCCGGAAATATCCAAGCGCAAACTGATTGCAGACAAGCGGCTTCACATTCGGGCTGCTCATTTTATATACATCGGTCGGCGACATGACGGCTGTGTTGGTAATCAGGTTGATAAACTGACTAATACGGTTATAACTGAATTTCACCGAACTCAGGTTATCAATCGAATATCGCATAGAAAGTCTCGGTTCAAGGCTTGTATACCATTTAATAACCTGATTGTTTCCATAACTAATCGTGTCCATGATATTTTCTGGGGTACGGGGTGCATTAGGATTGAATACAAAGGTTGTACCCGGTCCGAGAAATGCATAATTGGTCAGTCTTAATCCGAATTCGCCGCTTATCTTTGGTGTAAAAGTGATGTTATCGCTTATATAAGCCGACATTTCCAGCGCTTTTTCCGGATTAGTCGACAAAGGTTGCACTTCCGATGTTGCAGTAACCGGAGTCAGTTTGCTCGGCTGCAACAGGTATTGAATGGCATTAATACCAAAGTCAATCGCATGTTTTTCGGTTGGCAGCCACGAGAAATAAAGTTTGGCATTATTGTAATTGATGGAAGAATTTATTTTATAAGCATCGTCTGGTTTCAATGGGTCCATGTCGATAAGATCGTTGCGATACCGGCTCATTCCTACCAGTAATGAAGAATACAATTTTTCGCTAAACACATGTGAATACCGAACGGAAGCCAATGTATTATCGTAATGATATGGCGAAGATTTGGTAAAAGCAAATTTATCGTCGCTGAAATAACCAAACAATATCAGGCTGTTTTTAGGATTAAACCTGACTGTGATTAACGCGTTCATATCATAAAAATCAGCAGAACTGTTCTTTAAATCCGCATCAGGTAATAAATGTAACAACCAGTCGGAGTAGGAGGTACGGCCACCAATCAACAAAGTAACTTTCTTATTGAAAAGAGGAACTTCAAGGTTTAGCCGCGAATCAAGCAGACCGATACCACCTTTAAACGATAATTTATCAGGATTACTTCCCATGCGGATATCCATAACCGAAGAAGCTCTTTCACCGTATTTGGCCGGAATGCCCGCTTTCAGAAAATTGACGCTGTTTACACCATCCGGATTTACCGCTGATGTCAAACCAAACATGTGCGAAGAATTAAACAACGGCACATCTTCCACCAGAATCAGGTTTTGATCGGCACTTCCTCCACGAACAAAAAAGCCGGTACCAAATTCACCGGTGGATTGAACGCCCGGAAGTAACGTTACACTTTTAATGATATCTTTTTCGCCCAAAAACATGGGCAGTTCTTTGATGGTTTTGGCATTGAGCCGGATGGAACTCATCTGGGTACGAATCAGATTCAGGTCAGCGGCTTTATCAACCACCACTACTTCTTTGAGTAAGATGGATTTTTCCGCCAGTTCAAAATCAACAATTCCATTACCACCCACTTTAATGGTTTGGTTGTTCTCCTCAAAACCACCGTAATTGAGTCTGATATCGTATTCGCCGACAGGAATCGTAATTTTATAATTTCCATCCCGGTCGGTGGAGGCATTTAAGCTGATTTTGTCAATATCAATACGTGCACCAAATAGTGGTTTACCGTTCTTGGCATCAATGATTTTTCCCGAAAGGGTTGCTTTGGTGGCATTTCCAAAATCAGTTTCCTCTCCGATAATCAACTTTCCCTTGCTGTCCTTTTTATTGGAATAATTACGGACTTCCACCGGAATAAAGACATAACTAACTGGATTTAAAGCCACACAATTCAATTCGGTCAACCGTTTGACAATGGTCAGGCAATCTTCGAGCGGCAATTCGGAAATTGATTCCCTGAATCGTTTGTTTTCGAACCATTCCGGCTCATAATACAGTTTAATGTGATTGTTTCTTTCAATTTTGGGAGCTAAGATGCTGAAAGGAACCAGTTTTGTGGTATCTCTGGAAGAAACTTCTTTTTGTTGGGCGTTTATCGGCGAAAAAGCGGATTGAAATGCTAAAAAGAAAAATAACGAAATGAGTGAAAGTAAAATTTTATTCACGAGAATACGGTTAATCTGAAAATTTACCGGCAGGTATTCATACTAACGTAGCTTAATTAAAAACATTGCCTTTACAGGTAAAAATATTTATTTTTCTTTGATTTTGCCTGAGTTTATGTAAAAATTGGCAGTTTGCAGTCAGAGATACCAACAAGATCATAAAAGCCATGACTACCTGTTTAATAATAAAATAAATTGGTATCTAATCCCTGCATTTGGTTATGTTAGATTTGATAAGGCATTTCGAGTGTAATTGATGTTCCTTTTCCGGTTTCACTTTCAATTAAAAGATTAGCATTTAGAATAACTGCCCGTTCTTTCATACCGGTCAAACCGAATGAATTTTTTTTCATCTTGTTAGTCTGGTCAAAACCAACTCCATCGTCTTTAATTTTTAAAATCAGCATATTATCTCTTAAATCGATATCTATATTAACGATTTTTGCCAACGAATGATGAACAATATTTGTCAGTGATTCCTGAAGAATTCTATAAAGTGCAATAGTCTGTTGTGGTTCTAAAAGAATAGTTTCATGTGATGTTCTGAAATGGCATTTTATATTATGCTGATTGCTGCAATTTTTGATAAATATTTTTGCAGATTCAATAAATCCTGCTAATTCAATCTCTTCTGCCCTGAGCCCGCTCATTATTTGCCTGGTGTTTTTAAGGGTTCTGTCCACCAGTTCAACCAAACTTTGTATTTCATTCGATAAAAATTTATATTCAGGATTATGATTCTCCGAATTTAATTTTTTATTCAGCAGCCCAATTTCCATTTTTAAAACTACCAGAAGTTGCGCAACTTCATCATGAATCTCGCGGGATAATGAGGAGCGTTCTTCTTCGCGGATATCCTGCAGATGGGCAGCAAATTTATTTAATTCTTCCTGTGACTGTTTAAGAGCTAATTCAGCATTCTTTCTTTGGGTAATATCCTGGCTGATATTAAGCATAGCATAATTTTTTCCGCTTTTATCCACTAAACAACTATCAGTTATTGTAAAAGTACGTTTTTCTCCTGACAATTCGAAGGTATCCTCATATTCCCTAATGGTTCCTTTTTCAATGAATTCTCGATTCAATTGCAAATATTTACTGGCAACTTCATTCGAAAGAAAATCTGCCATATTTTTACCAATAACTGCTTCAGGGGTAGTTCCGAGAACTTCTGCTGCTCTTTTATTTACTGCCAGATAATTTCCATTTATATCGATCAACAAATTTCCAGTGCCGGAATATTCAAAAAGTGCACGATATTTTTCTTCACTTTCTTTTAAAGCTTCTTCCGAATTTTTGATTTCAGTTATGTCTCTGACATGCCCCAGAACTGAAATAACATTTTGCTTGCAGTCAAACTCGGGACTCAACAGCCAGTCAAGATAAACCTTTCCGGTTTTGCCATCAAATTCAATGATTTGACGATGTGCATTTTTAGTGTCAAATACCCGTTGAATAGATTTTTCCCAAAAATCACAATCTTCCGAAGCAAAACCCAGTTCCCTGTGAGTTTTACCGATATAGTCTTTATGATTTATTCCTGTAATTCTATCAGCTGAGGGGCTTGCATACAGATGCCGGTAATTCCTGTCAAAACGGTTTATTATGTCCTGAGTATTATCTGCCAATGTACGGTATTTCTTTTCACTTTCTTTTAGCGCTATTTCAGCATTCTTCTGAGCAGTAATATCAGAAACATGACCTTCAATTATTATTTCATCATCGAAATGTTGACCAGACATGAAATAATCGTGTAACCATACCCATTCGCCTGATTTTGTTTTGAAACGATATTCAATTTCATATTTTTCACCCTTTTCAAAATTCAATACAGCATTTGAAACCGTTTCTTTGTCATCCGGATGTATTGAGCTTATCCAAAGATTTTTGCCATTTATCATTTCTTCCGGGGTATAGCCCAAAATGTCAGTTACCCTATTAGAATAAAATAATCCTCCCTTTTTAGTGGAAATTTTGTAGGTAATATCCGGAGAATTATTTATCAGATTTTTATATTTCTCTTCGCTTTCAAACAGAGCCTGTTCGGCCACTTTGCTTGCGGTAATATCTCTAAGAAGTGCAATAAAATATCCTTTACACGGACTAATAATTGAAGCTGAAAACCATGTCTCTAATGAATGAATATAAGTATCGAACTGTTGAGTGGTACTTGTGAGTGCAACATTAATGCCGATTTCAATTATCTCGGGATTTTTAAATTTAATATCGGGAAATATGTCAGTAGCTTTTTTTCCTTTTGGTTGATTATTTCCACATAATTTTTCGAATGCAGGGTTAACTTCCAGTAAAATAAAATCTGTGGGTTTTTCATTTTCGAAAATAACCTGACAATAAACAATGCTGTCGGTAGTATTTTCGAACAGGTAAGTGTAGTATGGCTCCAAAAGATTGGTGCCAGATTTTGTATTGATTAACTCTGATTCTGTTTGATATTCTAAATTAAAAATCTCATTTACTA
>CAIYTJ010000215.1 GCA_903929065.1 uncultured Bacteroidales bacterium
ACATTAAACTGCTGTGAATTATATTGCGATTGGTGTACATTGATTAATGATACAAATGATGGCATCAATTAATTCTGAATTGAAACCAGAACAAGTAAAGATATACTAAATATGAATAGGAAATAATACTAAAGAAATTGTTGGATTTAGAAAAGAATAGATAATTAACAGTTGTAAAGTTGTTCTATTTAGCGAAATAGTTGATAATTACTATGCTATTGGAGTTAAATATATCACCTATAAAATATATAATTTTGTTAGTGAATTTTGAATCATTAGTAGAAGTAGGCAGAATGTCGGGATATTAGTTTTAAATAAAAAACGCTAAATTATTTATTATAAATAATTTAGCGTTTAATTTTGGTTTAAATTGTTGTCTCACAAGGACTCGAACCTTGTCAGGCAGAACCAAAAACTGCAGTGCTACCATTACACCATGAGACAATCGTTGGGCTTTATTTCTAAAGCGGTGCAAAGATACGATTTTTTTCTTTTGGTCAAAAGGTTTTTGAAAAATTATTCCAAAAACCACCCTTTTTAGCTTATTCTGCTGATAACAAAAAGTAATTCTTTTTACCTTTTTGAACTAATAAATATTTGTCGTTCAATAGTTTAGAGCTATTTAATATTTCGTCCTGATTCTCCAGCTTTTCTTTGTTGATACTTACACCTCCCGACTGAACCAGTTTCCGCATTTCTCCTTTGGATGGAAAAACGGCAGCCGAATCGGTCAATAAATCGATGGCTTTTATACCTGCTGCAAGTTCTGATTTAGAAATGGTGAACTGTGGAACGCCATCAAAAACAGCCAGTAACGTTTCCTCATCCAATTTTTTTAATGTATCAGAAGTAGAATTTCCGAACAAAATATTGGAAGCATCAACGGCCGCCTGATAATCTTCTGTGGAATGAACCATGATGGTAACTTCCTGAGCCAATCGTTTCTGAAGAATACGTAAATGGGGAGTTGAAGCGTGTTCGGCAACCAAACCGGCAATTTCTTCCTTACCAATGGATGTAAATATTTTAATGTATTTTTCGGCATCGGCATCGCTAACATTCAGCCAAAACTGGTAGAATTTATACGGTGAAGTATAACGGCGGTAGAGCCACACATTTCCACTTTCCGTTTTGCCGAATTTACCGCCATCAGCTTTGGTAATTAACGGACAAACCAATGCAAAGGCTTCTCCGCCTGTTTTGCGGCGAATAAGTTCCGTTCCGGTGGTGATATTTCCCCATTGATCCGAACCGCCCATTTGCAGTTTGCAGTTTTTGGTCTGGTATAAATGCAAAAAGTCAAATCCCTGCAATAATTGATAAGAAAATTCGGTGAATGACATACCGACATTCGAATCATTTGCCAACCGTTTTTTGACTGAATCTTTGGCCATCATATAATTCACAGTAATATGTTTGCCGATATCGCGGATAAAATTAAGGAACGAATAATCTTTCATCCAGTCGTAATTATTCACCATTTCTGCGGCATTGGGAGCTTCACTATCAAAATCAAGAAATTTTTTCAACTGGTTTTTTATGCATTCCTGGTTGTGACGAAGTGCTGCTTCATCCAATAGATTGCGTTCAGCTGATTTACCTGACGGATCACCAATCATACCAGTTGCACCTCCGACAAGAGCAATCGGTTTATGACCGGCGCGTTGAAAGTGTTTTAGCATCATTACGCTTACGAGGTGACCGATATGGAGCGAGTCAGCAGTCGGGTCAATGCCCACGTAAGCTGACGTCATTTCTTTTTTCAATTGTTCTTCGGTGCCGGGCATTTGAGTGTGAATCATGCCGCGCCATTCTAATTCTTCAATAAAGTTCATGTGAAACTATATGAGTTTTTGTTTGTTTAAATGTCTGATTAAAGCGTGCAAAGATACTATTTTTTAGGTTTACGGGCAAACTATTTATTTTAGAGGTATATCAAAGATAAATAATTACAGACATATAAAATTGTCAAATTGTAACATTTTACTGTTGATATATTAATTAATTTTCCGTACTTTCGCTCTCATAAAACAGAATTCAACATGAATCCAAAAAAACTCATTTTTATTGGTCTTTTGGCTATTTCGCTGGCATCCTACAGTCAAAAAAACTGGGTGATAACCAAAGAAACCTCTGTCAAGATAGCGATTGACAGCACTCAGGATAAGATAGCTGATAAAAATTATATTGCTTATCTGGAACCGTTGAAACAACAATTGGGAGCCAGGATGAATGTAATTATTGGTCAGGCTGCTGAAACAATGCGGGGACATGGTCCTGAAAGTTTGCTTTCTAACTGGAACGCCGATGTTTATCTTCAGGCAGGTTCAGTATTTTTAGGTTCACCGGTTGATTTGTCGGTGGTGAATCTTGGCGGATTGCGAACCGTAATTCCAGCCGGAAACATAACAGTAGGTAAGATATTCGAATTGATGCCTTTTGAAAATGAGTTGGTGATTCTGTGGCTGAAAGGAGATAAACTGGCTGAATTGATTCAGTTTTTTGCCAAAGTGGGTGGGGAAGGTGTTTCCGGATTGCGTATGGAAATAAATAATGGACAGGCGGTAAATGTGATAATAAATGGCCAACCGATTGATAATGATAAAGTTTATACCATTGCAACCAGCGATTATCTGGCAGGTGGAAACGACAAAATGGTTCAGCTGGCACAATATGAAAAACGGGTAAATACCAACATCAAACTGCGCGATATTTTGCTTGATTTTATCAAAAAAGAAACTGCCAAAGGAAATAAGATCCAGTCCAAACTGGATGGAAGAATCAGGATTGATTGACGATTTAGGAATTTACCATTTACGATTGAATTATGAAGACAAAACATATTAGTAAGGTTATTTTATTATTGCTAATTTCAGCAGTTTCTGTATTTGCACAGCAAAAAATAAAACTGGTGATTCTGCATACCAACGACACGCACAGCCAGGTGGAACCTACGGAAAAATCATCGTTGAGAACTTCGGATATGGGCGGTTATGCACGCAGAATGGGCGTAATAAATCAGATTCGCAAACAGGAAAAGAATGTAATTTTAGTTGATGCAGGTGATTTTTCGCAAGGGACGCCGTATTTTAATTTTTTCAACGGCCGGGTGGAAATTGAAGGAATGAACCGAATGAAATACGATGCCGGTACGCTTGGCAACCACGAGTTTGACAATGGAATGGATACATTGGCATTGATCCTGAAAAATGCCAAATTCCCCGAAGTAAATTCAAATTACAAACTGGAAAACACGCCTTTGAAAGGAATGATCAAACCGTATATTGTATTGGTGAAAAATGGATTGAGAATTGGCATTTTGGGTCTAGGAGTCAATCCGAAAAGTCTGATTTTTGAAAAGAACTACAAAGGATTGGAATACATTGATCCGGTTTTAAAGGCAAATGAAATATCCACGCTATTGAAAAAGAAAGAAAAATGCGACGTGATTATTTGCCTGTCTCACCTAGGCGCCGATACCGCAAAAATGGAGGTAAATGACTACTTGATTGCCCGTAAAACCAGATTTATTGATGTAATCATCGGCGGACATTCACACAGTATGATTACCAATACCACGGAGAAAAATGCAGACGGAAAGCCTGTTGTAATTGCACAAATGGGGAAAAGCGGATTGTTTTTGGGACGCGTGGAGCTTGAATTGGAGAAAAAGTAATCAGGCTTTGTTCTTAACCAAAAAAGCGGATCCGACCAGCATTGGAATCACAAAATTTATAATCCAGATACACATGCCGGCCAAAGCAATACTAACCGTTTGATTAGAAAATGCACCGATAATTAATACTGCAAAAGAACCCCGAACGGCAACTTCAGAAAAAGCAAACGAGGGCGTAAATGTTATGAATAAATAGCTTGTAGGAATTGCAATCAACATTTGCCATCCGGTTAATTCAACTCCGAAAAACCGAAGCATAAAGGAAAATTGAATGCAAAAAACAATGTATCGAAACAACGAAATAAGCATTATTTGAATCAATTCAGTAATGCTGAAAGCAGCCAGGCAATCGGTAAATTCTTTTATTTTACGTCCCAATCGGTTGTTTTTCAAAAGCTTGCTCAACTTTGGCAAAAAGAAATAAAGTAAAAACATGCAGGTCAAAAACACCCCTACAATCAAAAGATAAAGGTCTAAATTGAATTTCATTTTTCCGGCAGTGACGCTGAAAAAAATGATGCAGGTTGGTATCCCACAAAACGTCATGATAATGTTTTGAGTCATGCTGTTCACCAGACTGAGAGTAACGCCCGGTTTCCTGTTTTCAGGGTTTAAAAACATCACGCGTCCCACCATTTCACCCATACGGTTTGGTGTGAAAAATCCGGTGGAAATACCCGCCAAAACTGCTTTTATTGAAGATTTCAACGAAAGATTTTGAACATGTTTGGTCATCATTTTCCACTTTACCGATTCAATCAACCAGTTAAACGGCAGAAATAAAAATACGACAGCCAGCCACCAAAATTGCGACAATGGCATTTGTCTCCAATGATTCAAAAACTCGGTATATTGATTAAAAGTGACGAGTTTGTAAGCCAGAAAAGTATATGCGGCAATTAAAAACAACAATCCCCAAACTTTGACAGGAATTTTTAAAAATGTGGATTTGGAATCTTTTCCGGAAACTGAATGTGAGTGTGCCATTTTATGCCTTTAATTCTTGATTTGGTGTTTTGAATGTAAATTTTTTCTGTGAAAAGTAACTTATCAGCACACAGAATAAGGTGGCTAATAAATTTGAAGGTGTAGTCCAGAAGTGAAACACTTCGACAAATAATTTAAGCAGTATGGCATTAACCCCAAGGTTTACAAATACGATGATAAAATAGCGGTACAGCTGGACACTGCCACGCAATTCTGATTCGGTGAAGGTAACATATTTCTGCATTAAAAAGCCGAAAAAGTTGGCAAATGGAAAAGCAATGACCAACGCTGCGATATGAGAACTAAGCGTAAAGAAGCCCAGCGGTAACATCTTTTGGTGCAAAACGAAATTGTATATAACAAAGAATAATACTCATTTCTCGCACCTCGTTTGGCATTGTTCTCGCAATATTTCTAAGTTATTTACTCATTTAATCGTAACTGATTCAGATTCAGAGCTATTGCAATTATTACAATCTTTTACTGTTTCTTTTTCATTTTCCGATAATTATTTTTCATTTTTTTCATTTAAAGAAACTGTTCCCGATTCTTATTTAGCTGATTTACTTTTAATTAATTCT
>CAIYTJ010000216.1 GCA_903929065.1 uncultured Bacteroidales bacterium
AAATATCAATTCAAAAAAACCATAAAATATTTTATATCCTAATGCATTCTCACACATTTTTGCAACACGGGGACGTTTAATCAATCAATTAAAAAAATACCCCGCAAGCTTTTGAACCTGCAGGGAATCTTTTTCAACAAACCACCGTTAACTGATAACTGGTCACTGTTAACTGATTAGTGCCACATACACCGACTTCGATGCCTTGCTTCCGTCCTTACTTCGAACGTAGAGGTAACAGCATTTCACGTCCGATACATTGATTCCCGGGTACGGAATCACAATAGTGCCAACTGCTTCTGCACCACGCACTTTCGTTTCAATCAAAACTTCACCGGCAGTGGTTTTGGCAATTGCCACTACTTCATCGGTTTCGTTCACTTTAGGAATAAGCAACGAAGTTTTGTAACTGATGCTTATCCCACCGGCCACGATTGAAGCTTCCGGCACTACCAAAGCCGGAAGTGAACCATCTGACACACTCAGTTTCGTGTAATCAATCACCGGTTCTGCTCCGCTATTATCAATCGCATTGGGCAGATTGACTGACATGAACACGTTGTAAGGTGACTGGCCTTCGGGAACTTCCGGAAATCCCAGTTCCATTACACCACCCCACGATTGATCCTCATCCACAATTAATTTAAAACCTCCGCGGTGCTTTTGCTGCAATTCGGACTTAGCGTTACGTGGTTTGAACGCTTTGGAACGGACTAAATTTTGCTTAGCACGCGTGCTGGTTACAAAATTCGCAACAGTTCCACTCATTTGTCCCGTCATCGGGTTTTGGGCTACTGCCATAATCAAGGTGACTTCAACTGTCCAAAAAGACAATGCGCCTTTTTTGTGTCTCAGTCTGGTGCAAATGTACACCTGAAATACCGGATACACAAGACAAGAAAATATCATAAAATACAATATAACAGCATATTATGTGTCTTTTGCGTTCGTTTGCGTTGGTTTGCGCAGGTATGCGTAATGCCGGCAAATTCCATTAATAAAATTTAAATGCAATTGCTCAAAAGTTTAACTTACATTTTCAATTAAAGGGGTAATCAATGGAGTGAATTTATAGAAATATCATGAAAATAGAAGAAAATACAACATCTTTTTTATTGCATTGGAATAAATTCCAACGCAATGCAAATCGGTCGTGGCTATACCACTCGCTAATCATTGCAGCTAGTCGCATATGGTACATTCCGTCGAAGCGGAAGCGACGGTTTATTTGGTTGCCAGAGGTTTTAACCTCTGGAATTAAAGAAATTATATCAATTCTTCAAAAATATATTGTTCATCAAACTCCAATTCATGCTTTTGCAGGGATTCAAGATATTCAGTTTTGAAATCTTGTTTGGTATGGTGTTTTTCCTGCCCTTTCACATAATTGAAAATCATATCCTTATCCCACGGGCTGTAAGAAAAAGCACCATACCAAACAAGATTTCAAAACGCTCTCTTAAAATACCGCTTTCATTCACCCATTTGGATGATTTGGCTTTTACACGTTGCATCACTTCCGATATTTCAATGTTTGGTATAATTCTGAAAAAGCAATGCACATGATCTTCCACACCATTTACTATCAGGTTGTGGCAACCGGTCTCATTGATTAAATTTCCCAGAACAGCCATCAGTTCTGGTCGCCATGATTTTTCGATAACAGCGTTGCGGTATTTCACTGCAAACACACATTGTATATACAGTTGATGGTAAGTGTTAGCCATAAAGAACAACTAATTGAAGGTTATTTATTTGCAATTCAAAAATAAATAATAATTTTTAATTAACCAACTTTTCTTTGCATTAGAATTAATTCCACTCTCTTTTGCATTGGAATGAATTCCTCTCTCTCTTGCATTGGAATAAATTCCAACGCAACAGTATCGGTCGTCGCTACGCGACTTATAGAGTATGGTAGGTGGCAAGTCGCATAGCGACGGACGATTTTTGAAGCGTAGGGTTTTAACCCTATGCGATTAGTGAGAAAGAGAATAAGAGTGTTTCCAGCCAGTCGCATCGCGACGACCGATTTATATTGCGTAGGGCTTTAACCCTATGCAATGGTTTTAGATTTTAACCCTATGCAAAAAGAGCATGATTGTTAGTCATGCTCCTGAAAAAGGAAATTTATACTGCATTTTATTTCCCCGATTTTCTTCGATTGTCCTCTTTACACAACATTTGACAATTTTCCGCACTCGTTTTTCCTCCTTCGTGCCAGGGTGTTATGTGGTCGGCTTCCATCTCGTTCAGCTCAAACTCTACACTGCATTTTACGCAAATTCCTTTTTGTCTTTCAAATGCTTCACGTTTTTGATTGTCAGTAAATGCACGAATATTTAAGTGTTTCTCTTTACCAGTCAATACATATTCGTAAATCCCTTTTTTGTTTGTAATATCTTCGTCTTGCATTAATTTTGTGATTTCTTCTTCAAGTTTTTTAGAATCAAAGTTTTGATTTTTAAACTTGTTGTAAAGAAAACCCCATTGAATCCCTTTCATTTCTTTCCGATATTTAGGAAATGTGGCTTTAACCCAATTTATCACACTTTGAAAGTAAAGCCAAAGTTCATTTGCATTTGGTTCATGCTGATTTTTGGACATATATTCTTTAATATTCTCTTCCGAAATCCAATTAATTGCGGTTTCTAAATATTCTTGCCGGTTTGCTGAGCCACTTAAATAATCATCACCTATTTTAGGACGACTGTTTTTTGAAAAATAGCGTTTAGCATCCGAAACCCACGAACCGGAATAAACAGCGTTTCGCAATTCTTGATTTGTAAGTTCTTTTCCTGCAATGTTTATGGTTTCGAACCATTCCAGTTTTTCGCTGTCTTCTCCCGAACAAAAATAAACCATTAATTTATAGTCTAAAATTTGCTTTTGTTTATCATTTGGCAGATTATGAAACGCTAAGCCGTTCACTGAAAAATCACTGTTTACAAACTGACAAATGGAAATAGTGCGTTGCTGTCCGTCAATAACTTCAAAGTTCCCATCTTCGCGAACTGCCCAATACATTACGTTGAGTGGAAAGTCTTTTTGTAAGGTGTCTATCACTGCTTTGCGTTCTTTATCACCATAAACAAATTCACGTTGGAAGGGTGGACGAATATCTAATTTACCTCCGTAACCAACCACTCCGTTTTCTTCGTTGTCTTGATAATTATTAGTTAACTCTCTAACTGGGATTTCTTTAAGTGTAATATTCATAATCTCTTATTTTTAATAACAATCCTTACATAACAAGGCGTTCCATTTACTTGTGCTAAATATTTTCCCCTAGTTTCTTCTGTTGGTCCATCTAAAATGCTATACCTATTTAACCCATCTAAAATCTCAAATTGTTCAGGGCTGTACTTATTTAAAAAAGTAATTGGAACACCAATACTCCCTTTGTAATCCGCAGGTATTTCATTGGTTTTATCAACATTGATTGCATCATAATTATCGTATTTTGGATAATCATTTTCATTATAAGCTTTATATAGAATTAAATCCTCATGACGCTTCCTTATTTCTAAGTTTGTAAACCATGTTACACCGGAAACCCTTATCATGCCTTCTTTATGATCCCCTGCTGTTGCATAATCTATATAATGTTTATTTATAAAATGAGCGGCACCACCATTAAATCCATAACCCAACCAAAGTTTATCTTCTTTGATAAGTTTAAAAATTTCTTTGTAGGTAATGGCATTTTGGTGACCTACAATAATAAATTTCTTATCAAATTCAACTAATTGAGCCACATATTCTCTGAATAATGAGAACGGAGGATTTGTTACTATAATATCAGCCTCCTTTAAAAGTTCTACACATTCCTTGCTCCTAAAATCTCCATCACCTTTCAAATGTTTAATCCCAATTTCTTCTGGATTTGGAATGTTATCTCCATTCTTATCACCATTGTATTCTAAATATATGGCTTTTTCGGATTTGTTGTCGCTAAATAAATCAGCATCTTGGTTTTTGTAACAAGTTGAAATCAGTTTTTTTAGTCCTAATTGCTCAAAGTTGTAGGAGAAATAATGGAAAAAATTACTTATTCGTGGGTCGTCACAGTTGCAAAGAACGGTCTTACCTTTAAAATGTTCTTTGTAGTGTCGTAACTCTTTTTCAATGTCAGTTAGTTGAGTGTAAAATTCGTCATTTTTTGCTGTGCTAGCTTTACGCAAATTCACATTTGAAGATTTTGCCATTATGTAGTTCGAATTATATTCTGAACTACCGGACCGATAAGACTTTACCACATAAAAAAAGCGTGGACTAAATCCTTATCCGCGCTAGAGGCCCTGAGAAGCCCACAAGTAAACGACAAGTCAAAAGCCCACGCCATAGCGTGAGCATTTTGCTCATTGAATCAGTTTACTTGTTCGCTTAATGAAATTTCTCAGGTTTCTAGCGCGCGAACAATAGCAGAATGCTATTTTAGTATGTTGAAAATTGTTTTATTTGATATTGTTTTGTTTTTATGGTTTTATGCGTTCACCATATTGTAGAATCTGATTTACAATTGGTACACTTATATTAAATTCATCTTTGCTAAAAGCGTGTGGTTCTATCAATGTTTCATCTCCTTTACGAATAATCATCAGTTTTACATCCGTTTCAAAAGTGTGGTTTTCAGTATCATTCAACACGATGGCAATATCAATATCACTGTTTTCGTGTTGGCTTCCTCTGGCATACGACCCAAACAGCCATGCTTCTTTAAAATCTAATTTTGCCTTCCGCACACGCTTCAGGTATTCACGACTTATTTTTAAAGCATCTCTTTTATCCATTGTCTGCAATTTTTAATTTTTTCAATCCATTCACTGGTAAAACTATCTGTACAAAGTAAATAAAAACTTTGCTTATAATCATCGTATCGAGCATTGATATTAAAACGTGAGATACTGTCGAAAATGATTTGTTGTGACATATCAAGTTCAATATCAGCTTTCTCACAAATCCTTCTTAAATCATGGATTAATGGAGGATATTCCCCTTTGAATTTCACATATAAAGCCTTCAGAAGTTTCTCAATCACCAAGTGCCCCATAAATAATGCCCAACTATTATTTTTTGTTTGATATAGATCAAGCATTGTTTTAAAATCCTTCTCAGCACTTTCAATCCAATAACTAATAATGCGGTCTCTATCAATTGAATTTTCCATAAATCTAAATTTATTGACGTGCGAACAATAGCTAGCATGCTATTTATAAAATGTTGAAAATTGTTTTATTTGTTGTTTGACCTCCCTCCAACTCCCTCCAAGGAGGGAGAGTTCTGAACCCGGAAGCTTGGTGCATTTAATTCGTTTTTGTTAGTTTTTTATTAAGTTATATTCTACAAGCTCATACAATTTCCAAAAAAATTCCTTCATACGAAGTCCCCCTCCTTGGAGCAGGGCTGTTAAGTTATTTTGTAAAGTTCTTTGAAATGATTATATTAGCGTTCAAAT
>CAIYTJ010000217.1 GCA_903929065.1 uncultured Bacteroidales bacterium
GTAAAGAAATAGATTTTGGCTGCTAGAAAAATAGTTTTATTAGCAACAACGCCATCCTTTTACAGGGTGGCGTTTTTTTTATGCCTATGTTTGACCAACGATAAAAATGTAATTATTAGTTATCTTTGCATTCACATAATAAATTAATATGAAAAGAATAATCAATACTAAAAACGCACCGGCTGCCATCGGTCCGTACAGTCAGGCGATTGAAGCTAACGGAACATTATATATTTCCGGGCAGATTCCAATAAATCCATCTGTTGGAAAAATTGAAGCTGAGGACATAAATGGTCAAACAGAACAGGTTTTTGCTAATATCAATGCAATTTTAGAAGAGGCAGGCTATACATTTGCCGATGTAGTAAAATCAACTGTTTTCCTTTCGGATATTTCAGATTTCGCGGCAATGAATGAAGTCTATAAAAAATATTATCAGACTGAATGTCCGGCACGTTCGGCTTTTGCGGTTAAAGCCTTGCCATTGGGTGCTTTGGTAGAAATTGAAACAATTGCAGCTAAATAAAGATGTGCTAATTTGAAAAAATGCCAAAGTGACAATAAAGAGAATTAGTCTTTAAATTGGCAAATTAGCACATTAAATTATTGGAATATTAAAACCGCATTCCGCGCAGCAATTCTCCGATTTCCATGCGTTTTTTACCGGGTGCCTGAACCGATTTAAACGATATAAAGCCGTTTTTCAGTGCTATTTTGGCAAATTTCTTTCCATCGGTGACTAAAGTTCCGATTGGCAAATTGTGATTTTCGTATTCCTTTTCAGTTTCAAAAACATTTAAAACATTTTTATCTGATTGATTTGGAAATTGAATTTCTAACCATGCAGTCGGATATGGTGACATTCCCCGGACAAAATTATAAACAGCTTCAACGTCCTGATTCAGATTAATTTCGCAGGTTTCTTTGAAGATTTTGGGTGCCGATTTTAATTGTAGATCAGATGGAATAAATTGTGATTGATCTATGGCTTCTATTTCGCCGGCAATCAATAAATCAACTGTTTTCTTTACCAACTCAGCACCCATTGCCATTAGTTTATCATGCACAATACCGGCATCGTCAGTTTCAGTAATCGAAATTTTTTCCTGCAAAATAATTTTTCCCGTATCAATTTCGTGTGTAAGGAAAAAAGTAGTTGCACCAGTTTCTTTTTCACCATTAATTATTGCCCAATTAATGGGTGCAGCACCACGGTATTGTGGCAATAATGACGCGTGTAAATTAAATGTGCCGTATTTTGGCATATTCCAAACCACTTCCGGCAACATTCTGAACGCCACCACAATTTGCAAATCAGCCTTCAAACTTTTCAATTCTTCCAGAAAAGTCTCATCCTTCAGTTTCTCCGGTTGCAAAAGAGGCAAATTTTGATCTAAAGCATATTGTTTTACCGGCGAATATTGTATTTTATGTCCACGCCCAGCCGGTTTGTCAGGCATTGTGATAACACCGACAACATTATAATCATTTTCAACTAAAACTTTAAGACTTTCCACCGCAAAATCCGGTGTGCCCATAAAAACTATTCTCATTCTAAAATTTTCAAATTAATTCCTCTTGTCAACACCCCACATTAACTTATTCTTCAGCGTGTCAAAAAACGTGTGATTCAATTGTTTAATTGTTTTTATTGTATAGTCGGCTTTTACAATCCTTAATTTAACATTATTATCCAATACTTTCGAACGGCCATCTACTGCGAGCAAATAACATGAACTCCGGCTATGAACTTCAAGTTCAATGGTCCAGGAATCCGGAATTATCAGCGGTCGAACATTTAAACTGTGTGAAGCAATGGGTGTTAAAATAAAATTCTGAGTCTGTGGAATAACAATCGGTCCGCCCACACTCATCGAATAAGCTGTTGAACCTGTTGGTGTTGACAATATTAATCCGTCGGCCTGGTATGTATGAACCATTTGTCCATTTACACTGGCAGTAATGCTCATCATCGACGAACTATCCTGTTTCAGAATAGAAACTTCATTCAAAGCAAACGGATATTGAAAATCAGTACCGTCCGACGCTTCTACAAAAAGCAAAGACCGTTCCTCGATTATAAATCGTGATGCCATAATTGCATTTAGTGCCGGAAGAATCTCGTCGTTCGCCACATCGGCCAAAAATCCGAGACGACCGGTATTAATTCCTAAAACCGGTATACCTTTACGGCCGATTCGGGCAGCAGTATTTAAAAAAGTACCGTCGCCGCCAATACTTAATGCCAAATCAGCCTGAAAATCGTCATTCTGAATAATTTCAGTACTTTCCATATTGCAGTTTGAATGCTCGCGAACAAATTCATATAATTCATTATCAAGCAATAAAGTCACATCTTTATCGTTGAAATAGTCGAACAAGAGTTCGATATGCGACTGTAAAACACTGCGATAAATATTTCCAAAAACGGCTACTTTCATTAATTATCAATTTTAGGATATTCAGAAAAATTACTTTAAAACATTAGCTCAAATCGTGTTCAAAGTTTAAAAATAATTGAAAGTTAAACAACTAAGTACCTGCTTACGTTTTTTTTAGTTATTTTTGTCACTATATTATTGAATTGCAAAGGAACTAAATGTAAATGAAACCTGCAAATGTTCTTACTAACAAGTTATAGGTTTTCAAGTTACAAAAATCAGAGATATGACAAAATTAAGCGTTAATATAAATAAGATAGCCACATTGCGAAATGCACGGGGCGGAAATGTTCCAAATGTTTGTCAAGTGGCACTTGACTGCGAAAAATTTGGTGCACATGGAATTACCGTTCATCCACGTCCAGACGAACGTCATATCCGTTATCAGGATGTGCTGGATTTAAAACCAATTCTGAAAACAGAATTTAATATTGAAGGCTATCCATCTGCCGGTTTTATTGAATTGGTCAAATCAGTAAAACCGCATCAGGTGACTTTGGTTCCTGATCCACCTGAAGCAATAACCTCAAATTCGGGCTGGGATACTGTAAAAAATTTAGATTTTCTGAAAGCTATAGTTGCTGATTTTCAAAATGTTGGAATACGGGTTTCGATTTTTGTCGATACAAATTTAAAGAATATTGAATTTGCCGCAAAAACCGGAACTGATCGGATAGAACTTTATACAGAACCTTATGCCACCAATTATCCGATTGATAAAGAAAAAGCTGTTGCGCCATTTGTTGAAGCTGCCAAACTGGCAAAGGAACTTGGTCTGGGCATAAATGCCGGTCACGATCTTAGTCTCGAGAATTTAGCTTACTTACATGCGTTAATTCCATGGCTCGATGAAGTATCAATTGGTCATGCACTTATTGCCGATGCATTATATTTAGGACTCGAAGACACAATAAATCGCTATAAAAAACAGTTAGAATAGATGTAAATCTAAAAAACGGTATGAATTTTGATAATTTGAAGAACTAAATTAAGAATTCATTAAAAATAATCTATTCAGCAAGCAAATAAGCGTGAAAAAATCAAAACTATACGGTCTAATCGGCTCAACATTATCAAGCACTATTTTATTGCTTGTTTTATGGTTCGTTGTATTAGCCGTTCCAAGTTCAAACGAAAATGAAGGTTTTCTGGTAAGTTTTGGCGATAGTTTTGATGCCGGAGGTGGTGGCGATAATGCTGCTTCTGTTTCTAAACCGGTAAATTCGGAAGAAAAAGTTTCAAAAGGAAAGGAAACTGTGACTGAATCAAAATCCGTAAATTCAACAGTAAAAGAAGTTGTTGCTGATAAAAATCCGACCAATCAAAAAGTTTTTACACAAACTGAAAATTCTGTTTCGATTGCCGAACAAAAAGAGAAAGAACGTGTTAGAAAGGAGCAGGATGCAATTCGAACTCAACAAATTGAAACAAATAAAAGAATTGCCGAACAAAAACGGAAAGAACAAGAAGCAATTGCCAAGGCAAATCAGGTAAACGGATTGTTTGGAAACAGCGGCTCTGGTGGTGGCACAGGTGGTGGAAATGGATTGGGAAAGGGCAAAGGAAATGGAGATGGAAATGGAGATGGAACTTTAGGAAATCCGGTGGGTAATGGAACAAAGGGAGTTGGCTTTGCATTTAATGTTGGAAATCGGAATTATGTGGGAAAGCAGGAAAAACCTAATTATCCAGATGATGTAGAAGGTAAAATTACCGTAAATATAACTGTTGATAAAACTGGAAAAGTAACTAGCTGTTACATAGGTACTCCAACAAACATTTCTAACGTCAAAATGCGTGAAGAAGCTAAATCAGCTGCTTTAAGACAACATTTTACAGCCGGAAAAAATATTGAAACAGGCTCAATTACATACAATTACAGATTAGAATAAAATGAAAGTTTTTCTTTTTTTGGCTGATGGTTTTGAAGAAATTGAAGCAATAGCTCCGGTTGATATTTTCAGGCGTGCTGGAATTAAAGTTGTAACAGTTTCTGTTTCAGATGAAAAATTGGTTCGTGGAGCACATAATATTTCGATTATGGCAGATTGTTTATTTTCTGAAACTGATTTTTCAGAAAACGATTTGCTTTATTTGCCGGGCGGAATGCCTGGAACAAAGAATCTGGATGCTCATGATGGATTAAAAAATCTATTATTGAAACATGCCAATGAAAATAAAAAAATTGCTGCCATATGCGCTGCCCCATCAATTCTCGGAAAATTGGGTTTGCTGAATGGAAAAGAAGCCATTTGTTATCCCGGTTTTGAGGATCAATTGGTCGGTGCCATTTTATCGAAAGAAAAAATCGTGAAATCTGGTTATATTACAACAGCTAAAGGTGCCGGAGTGGCTATACAGTTTGCATTAAAACTGGTGGCAGATTTAGTCGGAAAACAAACGGCTGACAAAATTGCAGAATCAATACAGTCGTAGTTAATTAAACAGAAAGTTCAGACATGAAAAAAGGAATATGAAGTGTCATATTCCTTTTTTATAATTTCAATGCCTTAAATCTTAATTTACAGCGGCTGTCAATTCAGCTCCGGCTTTAAATTTAGCAACTTTTTTAGCTGCAATTTTAATTGGTTGTTTGGTAGCTGGGTTAATACCCGGACGAGCTGCACGAGCTACAACTGAGAAAGTTCCGAAACCAACTAAACTTACTTTGTCGCCTGCAACAAGGGCATCAGACACACTTTTAACTACTGCATCAAGAGCTTTTTTTGCATCAACTTTGCTAAGGCCTGATTCAGCTACGATAGAGCTGATTAATTCTGCTTTGTTCATAAGATTTTGATTTTTTTATTAGAAACTATAAAAACTTAGATTTTGATTTTGCAAATGTAGCAGATTGTAATTAATATACAAGCGTTTAAATTAAAAAAAATCAGTTTATTTTACATGTTTTCGAAAAATATGTTAGAAAACATGTTTTTGATGTCATTTTCATTACTTTTGCAAGCCATAATAAGCTTATATCAGCATTTTACGAAATTTATCGTCGCCAAATTTTAATCAGGGAATTGAATCTCTTTCAGATTTTAATGAAAAGTCAGATTGAAAGTCACTAAAAAATGTTATTTATTCAACTAATTTTTGTCAAATTTTAAATATGAACAACTACAGACCCTCATTTTTGAATAATATTCCACCAATAGTTAAAAATTTAATTATTATCAACGTTATATTGATGTTAGCTACCAGTTTAACTCCTGGTTTATTTGAACGGCTAGGATCCGATTCTAATTTATCCGACATTTTAGGAATGCATTACTGGCAATCTTCAAAATTTAATCCTGTACAGTTGGTTACTTATATGTTCATGCACGGTGGTTGGATGCACATTTTCTTCAATATGTTTGCGTTGTACATGTTTGGTGGAGTTCTTGAGAGCTTTTGGGGACCGAAACGTTTTTTGCTATATTATATGGTTACCGGCATTGGAGCGGGAATTATTCAGCAAATATTCTGGACAATTGAATTTACACCTATGTTAAATGAAATCAATCAACAAATTGCTTCAAATTTTCATAATGCTCCTATGTTAATACAACAAAAAAAGCTATTTCTTGATAATCCCAATTTTGTAACTGTCGGTGCTTCAGGTGCAGTTTTCGGTTTGTTGTTGGCATTTGGGTGGCTTTTTCCGGAACAGCGTCTTTTTGTATTTCCAATTCCATTTCCAATTAAAGCACGTATTTTCGTATTGATTTATGGTGTAGCTGAGTTATCACTAGGTGTTGCACAATTTTCAGGTGACAA
>CAIYTJ010000218.1 GCA_903929065.1 uncultured Bacteroidales bacterium
GAACAAATAATATGGACAGAATAACTGAATTATTGGAAAAATATTTTCGGGGCGAAACTTCTCTAGCCGACGAATATGAGCTGAAACTGTATTTTAAAGCAAAAAAGGTTTCACCTGAACATGAAATTTACCGGCCACTATTCCAGACCTTTGAACAAGAACTGCTTGAAAAAGCTGAAATTCCAATGAAAAAGGTTCTTCCAAATCAAGGAAAAGTAAGACGAATATGGATCAGAACTTTTGCATATTCCGGAATTGCAGCCTCTTTGATTTTAGCATTATGGATTCAACGGCCGCAACAATCTAACAGCTATGCAGTTGTAGGTGGAAACCGAATTCAGGATTCAGAATATGCCGAAAAATATACCGCCAACAAAATCAATCAGGTACATGATATTTTGAACAGAAGTATGCAACCAATGCATAATTTACAAACGGTGAGAAAAGACCTGCAACCAATGCAGAAACTCTCGGATATGAAAAATAAAATGGACGAAATTCAAAACAAATTACAATTTAAATAAAAACAAATATGAAAAAAATATTGACATTAGTTGCTGTAATACTGGTAGTTGCGGCATCGCAGGCACAAACTCTGCAATCTCTTTTTGACAAATATAGTCAGGATGAACGATTTACTTATGTTACTGTAGGCAATGGAATGATGAATTTAGCATCAGCATTTGCCGGAAAGCAAAAAAACAATAAGGAAATGATGTCTAAATTGAAATCGATTAAAATCCTTACTTTAGAAAACGATGCAAATTCTTCAATTATGAAATCAGTCATTCAGGAACTGGATAAAGTGATTGAAGCCGGAAAATTTGAAACAGCCGTAGAAGCCCGTGATAAAGGCGAAACAGTACATATTTATTACCGGATTACCGGAAAAGATAATGCCGATATGCTTATTATTACTAAAGATAAGGGCGAATTCAGCTTAATTTGGATGAGTGGAAAAATGTCGAAAGAAGAAATAATGCACTCTTTCTCACAAAATGGAAAATGTGATAGAAAAACGGATGAATCAAATGATAACGTCTCTTAAACTAGCTTCTTAAATTATCAAACATAAAAAACAATCACGGCTCTATTTATGACAGCCGTGATTATTTTTTTAATATTAAATGATTGAAAGTTTAGCACTGTATTGTTTGCCGTTACGATCAATTATATGCAAGATATATAATCCTGATTTTATGTTTTTTGAATCAAAAACTGCATGAGAATTGTTAAATGTTTCTTTTCTGATTACTTTTCCATTCAAGTCAAGAATTTTTAGAATGAAATTTCCCTGACCGACATTTTCGGGCACATCAACCACAAAATAATCTGAAGCTGGTTGTGGATAAATATTTGCATTCAATGTTTTCATGTCAGATATTCCATTTGCAGGACAGTTTACAGAACTTACTGTTAACTTCGCACCATTTAAACCTGACTGTTGATAACATATTGATTGCGTAACACCTGTAATGTCTACCGTTTGAGGTGAACCATTTTTACTGAAAATCACATTTACCGTTGAAACTGACGGGGAAAAAGTATATGAATACCAACTATTTCCATTATCTGTCATTGCTATTCCCGGCCATGAACCAACCACAGCTGTGCTTGTTCCTGTCCACGCGTAAAGCCAAACACCTGAAGTTCCCCAGTCAGTTGGTTTTTTAAATGAAACTGTAATGGCAGTTGGTGGAGTTACACTACCAACTGTAAATGTGGCCGTATAAACTGCATCACTCAGTAAATCAGCACTATCAACAATTTGATAGGTAAAAGACGATGATGAAGTTCCTGCCGTGAAAACCAATTGACTCAAATCAGTTACTGTTTGATTTATTGCCGCCCATACATTTCCAACTTTTAAGGTTCCATCAGTTGGTAAACTTAAAACCTTAATTCCTTTTAAGGTATTTCCTTTCGGGCTGCTAAAGCCAAAATCAGCTGCATTAAAAGTATAAGTTTGATTAATAGCGAGTGTTTTGTTTATATTTTGACCGGTTGGATTATCAGTTGTAACGGGTGAAACATTAATTAAATAATTACTCCCATTGTTATTATCCCAATTATTCGACCCCAAATTTATGACAAAATTTACAGTAGAAATTGTTTGAGCATTGTTATTGAACGGTCCTAAAACAACTTGCCAAACACCATTTACCTGTGTAAAAGGTGTTTCTACAGCACCACCGGTCGAAGCAATAGTTCCAGCTGGTTGATATACCGGGTTTGGAGCAGTCCAGTTACCATTATTGGCGTTTACTCCCCAATGAAGTTTTGCTGCGGCAGTGGCATTTGCACATGAAATTGTAATAGTATTAGAATTTGTCGGATTTGTTGGAGTCCAGGTTACATTACCAGTTGATCCACCATTATTTCCGCTTCCGGTTCCAACATAAACATGAGAGATAAAAGATCGGGCAATATTTCCTTTTGAGTCCGTTGCTTCAACATAATAGTCAACCAACACATCTTTCAGTCCTGAAATCAAAGCAGAATATTCGTCGGCTTTATAGGCTGGTTTTAAAACAGTTGCACTTTCAATTGTTTTGGCAATCATTGGAATTTCTTGCCAGGCATTTACTTCATCGCCTCCCGCGTAGGTTTCATTTTGATTGCTCGAAATTGGATTTAGTCCATCTTTATCCGTTCTATATTTCAGTTTTACGGATGATAAACCACTGATATCGTAAACGTATGTCCAAATTGTGAAATCCGACGGCATAATTGTTCCCCATTCCGTTGATCCCGGGTTATATGGTTCACGTTGAGGATGATAAATGGATGGAGGTGTTAAGTCAGCACCTGCATTTACAACGTTCATTGCTTTTGCAGTGGCAAAGTTCGAAGCTCTTGTCGGTTTTGAATCCCAATCTTCCGTTCCATCCCAATACCAATAACAACTGGTTTCACCTGTCATCAAATAATCCCAGGCAGATTTTGTATCCGCAGAAGCTGGATTAATTTGCTCTGCAGTTTTTACAATATTGGATGTTGCTGTAATCACACTCCAACTATTCCGGTCAGGACTATAACCATTGGTTGGGTCGCCATTCCATTTAAGAAATTCCGGATCGGAGCCAGCACCAGACCAACTACCCGCTTCAACATGAATTACATCCTCAGCAGCCGGCGGAAATTGATTTAAATAATCCTGAATAGTAGAACAAACGAAACGTGTAGGATTTGCGTTTAACCAACTCACAAAACTATCGAAATTGCTACCATAATAACTATCGGTTCCACCTCCATAATTGTCGCCATCGTGATGCAAAACAATTAAAATAGGATGTAACGGATCAGTATTATAACTTTCCAACTGACTCATGGTGTTTTCATAATTCAAAGCACCAAAACCTCCACGTGCATCTTCATTTCCAAAAAAAGTGGAAGTTGGAATAGCCACCATTTTATATTCAATTCCCGATGAAGGATCCACGTATTTAATCCAATGCGGCCGATGACCCCATGCGGCAGAAATCGGAATCGGAGCCCACAATCCGCTCAATGCCTTCCAGTCTTTTGGATCCGGATTAATCTGATCGGCTTTATTCGGCTCAACAACGCTGCTTGCTTTTGCCCACGGTTGTCCGATACAAGCCCGATCCATGTGTTGATTGTCAATCATTACCCAATCCAGTCCAGCTGCCTTTAATGCTGGTATAATTTGTTCCTGAAATGCATTTTCCGGAGGGAAAATTCCTTTTGAATAAGGCATTCCGGGAAAATTAACAGCAAAACTTGCTTTGTGTTTTTCAATCTGCTTTTGAATATCCAAATTATCAATTAAGGGCATTAATGGATGATTATAACCAAATGCAACCATCTCAAGTCGCTGGTTTCCCATGGATGTCTTTTTTGAAACCATACTGTTCCAGCCAGATTTCCAACCGTTAAAACCAATGCCGTTTGACTCCATCACATTTAAATTCTCAATAAGTGATCCTGAAAAACTTACCTGAGCTCCGGCATGACTCATTGTTAGCATTTTATTCACGGCATTTGAAGGCCATGAAGTGTATGGACCCGAACGGGTATTAAAAATATCATATAAATTATAGGAAAATGTACCTGAATTCTGAGATTCAACAACCGTTTGACCTGGTTGGTAAATTGGTTGATGCATATGCCATTGAAAGGCAATATAAATGGGGGGATTTGTAGCAAAAACAGTAAGATTAACTGCCAGAAAAATGAGTGTACAGATTTTTCTCATGTAAATTATATATTAAATTTTTAAAGTTAATCAAAATTACAATAGAAATCAACTGTATACTAATAAATTACAAACAATGATTGCAACTTTAATTGCAAACGTTTGCGTCAATTATTAATAATTCCGGGCTGATTTTGATGGTTTGGAACCTATACTTTTTAAAAAATTTTTTCCAAATAAAAATTGGTGTTTGTTGAAAAAAAAAGGATGCCCAATTAAGCATCCTTTTTTTTAAATGTAACTTTGAAAACTATTTCTTTGTGATATAGTTAACAATCCATTCACCAACTTCTGTAGTTTTATAGGCTTTTCCATTGCTGGCAATATCTTCGGTTACAATTTCTGCATCCATACTTGCTGCAACTGCTTCGCGAATTAATGCCCCTTCTTCCATCATTCCAAATGCATATTCAAACATTAATGCTGCAGAAAGTATGGTTGCCAATGGATTGGCAATATTTTTTCCTGCGGCTTGTGGATACGAACCGTGAATAGGTTCAAATACCGAGGTATGAATCCCTACTGAAGCTGAAGGCAACATTCCTAATGAGCCGGTTATTACCGAAGCTTCATCAGTTAGAATATCTCCGAAAAGGTTTTCAGTAACCAACACATCAAAACTTTTTGGCCATTGAATAATTCGCATGGCTGCGTTATCAACAAACATAAATTCGGTTTCAATTTCAGGATATTGAGGTGCAATTTCCTGACCAATCTGACGCCAAAGACGTGACGTAGCAAGCACATTTGCTTTATCAACAATGGTTACTTTTTTATTTCGTTGTCCTGCATATTTATAAGCTAAATGAAGTATGCGTTCCACTTCCTCTCGCGTATAAACACAAGTATCGTAAGCTGTGTTTCCATCTTCGCTCCTTCCCTGCGGGCGGCCAAAATACATTCCGCCAGTCAATTCCCTAATACACATAAAGTCGGCATTTTCAACCAAATCAGCTCTCAATGGCGATTTATGAATCAATGATGGAAAAGTAGTA
>CAIYTJ010000219.1 GCA_903929065.1 uncultured Bacteroidales bacterium
ATATCGAAATGAGTATATAATCTTTTCCCAGCTATAGTATAAGGTGGATCAATAAAAAAATATGCTTCCTTATTGCTTAGGTTTTGTTCTATAATTTCAAAAGCATTTCCTTTTATAAAATGGATTTTATGTTTCACATATTCTATGGCTAATATTCTGTCTCGTAGCGTTTTTGGATACCACCGTGAACCTATACCTTTTCCATTTTCACCTTTTTTCAGAAGTCCTGAGCCTTTAGCAAGTATGCCACCATGAAAAATCCTATTTTTTAAAATGGTACAAAATGCCAGATCATGTATTAATTTATCTGGTTTATCTAACTCTGATTTCGCATTTTCAAGTGTCAGATCAAAAGAGTAAATCTTGTCAGCCAACCATTTATTTTTCCCGTTCAAAATAACTTCCCAAACCGCCGCAACGTCTTCGTCCTTTTCGACCATAGTTATAGTATCGGCCAGACTGTCAAAGGCAGCTGTAAGACTTACTATACCACCACCTGCAAATGGTTCAATCAAATGTTGAACACTAACACTTCTTTGCTGTAACCACTGCCTTACCGTAGGGATCAGCCAGGTTTTACCGCCTGGATACCGAAAGGGGCTACGTTGTGGTACTGATGAAACATTTACAACATTTTTCTTTTCGGATTCAATTACATCGGCCTCAAACATTGATAATTGGAGCTTCATTCTGCTATAGTGTTTTCATCGTTAATGATATCATTATTTCCAATCCTTTTTGCGTCCAATTTCTTCTGCAATAATTCTGTAAACTCAATAATAGAACCAGCTTCAAATTTTGCAATCTGCTCTAAGGCTGAAGCAAAATTCGTATAAACAACACGTTGCAATTTCAATGATAAACTCAGATTATCCGGAACAAGGTCATACAAAAAAAATGCGAAATCTGATTGACTTTTATCCACCTCAGGCAAGGCCGGAAGTGTATTGTAGAAAGTAGTTTGCAGCGCTACTGCTTGTTTTTTATTCCATTGACGCAGAATTGATCCCTTTGCTATAATTTGTGGAATCAGCCTTTTTCTTGAGGAAGAAAGATAATCAGGTTTGGGGTATTTAAATGCATTTGTCCACGTAAATGATGCCACTGGATCTTCAAGAAAGGAGGTAAATGGGCCTGTTAAATTACCCGAAATGTAAACAGATTGCACCTCAAGTGAACCAAAATTAACTACTCTGCCTTTATCATCATAGGATACCAAGACATAATCAATATTCCCAGCTGATTTTCCATGTTTATCATTTAATCTTACTTCTCCTACATGAGTCCATGTATCTTTTTTATCAAAGATGAAATTAGCTGCATCACTAATAATTGTCCAGTCCTCACGAAATCTGATCGGACAGATAATTACAGGCTTATCTTTATGATATAAACTACATACACCTAATGGAAATTCTATACTGTTTTTTGTGCAGTTAGATACTATATTATTGAACGGGCAAAGCTTATTTTCCCGATAACGCAAGGCTCTTTCACCGTCATTGTTTATAGGGAAACCAAAAACTTCAGCTAAAGGTTGAGTAGTAATATTATCGGACTGCATCTAGCAAATTTAGCAAATAATATTGCCCATTCTTTACAAATTATTGGAATTAGATCTTTTAGGTATC
>CAIYTJ010000220.1 GCA_903929065.1 uncultured Bacteroidales bacterium
CCGCCATGATTGATGAAAAATTTCAATTATTTCAAGATCATGAGCTAGATCACAAGGCGCGGCGGCCTCAGTGAGACTGATGATCTCGGCATATGTGGTGGCGCAATTATCACTTACACATTCATCCAGACTGACAACCTTAAGCTGATTACTGGCAAAATAATTTTTTCTCACTTTACGATTTTTTAAACCGCCAAGCTGATTAAACTGGGTGGTTAAAGCACTGTTCATCGCGTTTTTAACGACAACGGCGGCAAAGGTGGAGAATTTATTACCTTTATCCTGATATTTCGGCGCAGCCTTAAGCAGAGCAATGCGCCCGCAGGAAATTAAATCTTCCCGGACAGAATGATTTTTGGTAAGCCTATTCGCAGTTTTTACTATTAACCCCTCATGCGCAATAACCAGATCAACAGCCTCCTGAGACACAGTCCGGGCCGCTTTTTCAGACACAGTCTTCGACACAACCGTGGGTTCTGCGTGAATCATGATGATTCTCCTTTTTTGTGGTTTGTTTGGGGAAATATTAAATATTTTATTTGGGTGTTGAAAAATATTTTAAAAGGTGTGTTTATATAATGAGAATTTTTATGCAAAACTAAGGGGTTTTTCGAAAGAAATATGGAATTCAATGTCAGATTTTAGCTGGTTCCGGCTATTGTAAATCTTTAGGTTTGTGCTCCTATAGCTAAAAGACAGGTGATTAGAACAAGAGTGGTTCGCTGTTTATTTATTTAGGATTTGCATTAAATTATACAAACACTAAATTGGATTGATCCAAATTGAGAAAATTGTACAGTATTCAAGAAAGTTCAAATTTAGTCGTTGTAGACTTAAAATTAAATCAAAAAGAGGATGTTACGATGATTACTTACAATCAGGACTTGGCTGGAGTAGCGAAAACTAGAAAAGATGTTGGTTTTATTGTGCCGGCGCATACGGGATTTAATGCGACAACACTCCTGCTGCAAGAGTTGCAATGTTCTCAGCAATTAAGAGACGCTGTTTCCGGAATTGAACGCAACGATTCAAATGGAACTGTACTTTGCTGGCGCAATGTCTGCTTTATCCAAACAAACGCATCGCCATATTATAAGACACATCATCTCGCTCCGCCAACCGGAGCAAAACACATTTGGCGGGATTACTACTATTCTGCATACTACCTGGCTATTACTCACTTGATTGACATGGGAATAGATCAAATATTGGTCGATCATCCAATTCAGGGGTGTGAATGGCCTGACGGTCTGTGGGAATGCTTCCTGGAGGCATCAAATAACCTATGCCTGTCACGAAAACGCAATATCTCTTGTTGCGCTGGTTGCTGCGGTGGTCATGGCATCGCAGCTATCAATATTGACAATAGCGATAAAAACACACACCGGGAGTTCAATTTTTCCACACTGGCGAGCGCAGATAATTCCATGATGTATTGTTTCACAATTGCCGATTAATCAACAATTGCACGGTACGTAGTAATCTCCAGTGATTGATGCCTTTAGCTGTTGACTTTTCGTGCAATAATGTGGTAATATGCTACCAATGACAAAATGAATGTACGAAGAAACGGACTACTCAATGGCCGGTGGGCATTGAGAAGTGTTTAAGAGTCCAGTTTTAGAGAATCCGCCGCAATTCATGTTTACGGGCAGTGAAAGTCCAAAACCGCGAACCCCATGGTGCGGTTACGAGACCAATGTATTCGGGATTACTCTAAGTTACAATCGCTACGACTTATGGATAAATAGACTTTTTATCAAATAATCAAGCCCCAAAGATTAAAATAAAAAGAGGAGGATGTGATGGAGTTGAAAAGTTGCCAAACTGTAGCCAAATGTAGAACTTTTTACTGGAAATTTGATGGTGAAAATATTATGACACAGACGGAAGGGGAGAAAATGGCTCATAAATGGAGTCTAAAATATGATGAAAAAGCACAAGAAACAGCGTGGAAGAATGTCATCCAATGCAATGGCATAGGCGTTATTGAGTTAGGCGGAAAATTATGTGCCAACCAAGCGAGTCAAGGTGCTCGTATTGCAGGAATTATGGTACAAAGCGGAATTTGGGGATATAGCGGCAGTCGTATATATAGTAATTTAAAAACCGCGAAGGATTGCAAGTCCAAATTCCAAGAGTTTTGCAAAACTTTATAACAAACTTTATGACCGATAAATATACGTTTTACAAAATAAACAAGTTCGAAAATAAAATACAACAGGAGGCAATTGCCATGAATGCTCAAGCACTAAAAAACGCAGTTTTAGCTCATCAAAATGATATTACATATTTAATAAATAAAATTAACCCTAACGGTAGCTATAGAGGTTGGGTTTCAGATTTTGGTTTTACTTATGGCGATAATCCAGCAACAGCACAACCGATGCAATTAGACTTAAGTAC
>CAIYTJ010000221.1 GCA_903929065.1 uncultured Bacteroidales bacterium
CTGCGCCCGCTTCACACGAAAAACTTACGCTCAGTTGGCTGAAACCGTCCAAACTCGCTCCTTCGTCGCTCAAACAGGACAGTTTCAAACGCCAACTTCACTTGTTTTTCGGCTCACCGGACGAGGTCACTCGTTGGCAAAGCTTTTGCAATTCAATTTATTTTTCCCCTCGATTATTATAAGTTCCGATTGTCTCATTATTGTTTCTTAACGAGTCTTTGTACGATTGTGGTTGAGATTTCCACCATTCGAGCCATAATCGTTTCGAAGTTCTGGCAGAACAAAAATATATTTTGTCATCTTTGCAATAATATTGAAAATTAGAGCCATAATATTCAAAGAAAAAGGGGACACAATAATCACACAAGTCCCGGATCCAAATCTCATTTTTAGTGTGCATCCTCTGAATTCCTGAATAATCACTTGCTAGCTCATAATTGTAATGAAGTAAAGTGTCTTCTACTAAGATAGAATTACTGTATCTGGATTTAATCTCTTTGAATATTTTATTTAGCGTGATACTCTTCTGAGTATCTTTAGAAAATTTCAGATGAGTTTTTTTTTCCCATAATTCAATTGGCACCTTTTGAGCTATAGGGATATTTCTTAATTTATATCTTAGTAAGCCACATGAGATTCCCCAACAGTCAGATTTTGAAGATTTCATAATATCCATCAAAACTGGAACATCTGAAGCAAGTGCTCTTCTTGACAACAACATCATTACTTTTGATTGTAAACTGTCATCTTCCGACAAAATCTGTAATAGAGCCTTGCGGGCATTCAAATTTGAGAATGACTCAAATTGCTTTTCATGTTCTATAAGACAATTTATTCCTATTAAATGTAATGTTTGGAGAGCCGCAATTTTTGCATTATATGATTTGGTTTGATGATAAAAATCAACAAGAAGATTTATAGCACTATCTCCATGAATAGCGATTGAATACATTAAATCATTATATCCAATATACCATCCTCTGTATGTTGTGTAAAGCTCGTAGTTTTTTGTAAGTTTAGGAATCAGATTGTTCAAAGAAGTAACACTATCTATCTCTATTTTGTGAATCCTACCACGTCCTTGTTCCAAAATATAGCCAGTGTACATTCTTTTTATTTCTTTGTGTTGTGTCCTGTTGCAACCAACTAAAACTATCGAAATGATTATAAGTAGATATTTAATATGCCTCATTTTCTCATTTGTGTTTTCTCATGAAAATTTTATCTTTTCCTTTCCTTTCCGTTTTTTCTCGCTCGATACAAACTAGGGGTAGATTAATTATCATAACTTTTTATTTATTCAACACAATCTTCCCGCTGGTTGGTTTGCCGTAATCGCCGTAATAGGTCATAAAATAAATACCTCTGGGATAGAATGAAATATTAATTTGTACGTATTTCTTTCTGTCAACGATAAACCGTTCAAGAATTTTGCCGGACAAGTCGGACAGGAATATTTCATTTATTTTTCCATCAATATCGATGTTCAGCGTTCCTGAAGTAGGGTTAGGATAGAATTTACAACTGAATTCTTTTTCTACAGGCTTTATTTCTTCCCCTTCTTTTGCCGGTTTTACCGGAGTTGGTGATTTTATAATTCCTTTCATTTTAGTTGTGTCAGAAACCAACGCCAGACTATCAGTCAAATTTGATTTGGTACAGGTTACCACAGAAGTAAACTGATTAAAAAGTCGTATCAACAGCGCATTCAGTTTTTCCACATCATATTTATCGGTAGTGGGAGCAATGTGCTGATCGCCAATACCACTGTGATTGGTGAGAAATACATACGTGCCATTGGTGCTTAAAGCCAGTGTACGCATTAAATACTCGGTACTTTTATTTATTCCGCTGCCGGTTACCGGAACTATTTTAATTCCCAACGCAGCTGCCTGTAACGTGATTTTTTGCATTCTTTCAAGATTCGCAGGAGTTTGATGAGGAGGTGCATCCAACACTAAAAAAAGAATCTTTGCCCGTGAGTTTTTATCCCAGCTTAACTGGTTTACAGCCACATCCAATGCTTCATCAACTGCTTCGGGGAAATCCCCTCCACCCGCAGCTTCCTGTTCTTTCACAAAACTCACTGTTTTAGAAATATCTTCCGAAAAATCTGATTTTTTAGTTACATATTCATCTCCATGGTCCCGGTAATAAACACTTCCTAATTTCAACGTTAAGTCTTTATGGCTGTCTTTTACCTTTTGCATCACATCATTCAATTCTACTTTCAGGTAATTGAGTTCATCGGTCATCGAACCTGTGGCATCAACCACAAAAGCCACATCCACATTAGTTGAATAATTACAGCTTTTATTAATGGTTAGCTGGTTTATCCCATTATTAAATTGTTTTGCTTTTTGAATCGAATAAGCTTTCCCATCCGAATTTACTGAAATGGAAAAATTATCTTTGCTCGTATAGTTGTCATTAAACATGGAAGCCCACAATTCTGCTTTTCCTACATTGTCGGTTTTTGCAACCCAGACTGTTTCCTTGTTTTTATCCCATAAAACAACACTTTCATCCACCATTGGAAAACCATCCTGATTCTGAACCAACACTGAAAACCGGATAAAAGGATACATATTCCATTCTTTTTTGTGCTCCCTGAGTTCTTCCTGTGACTTATCGTTCCACAAAATCCATTTGCTGAAATCATTTATTTCGCCTGCAGTAAGAGTTCCGGAAGTAATACCGGCAGGAACTGATATATTTTTTGATGCTGTTGAAGTACTTGTAGAAGATGTTACTCCCCTTACGCTAACTCCGGATGTTTTTCCAGAGATAACTGCAACACTTCCGGTCATCATTGATTTCTTAACAGTACCATAACCAATCACTACAACTTCATCCAAGGTTCCGGCAGCAGGCATTAATTCTACTTTAATATCAGATTTACCGGCAATTGATATTTCCTGTGTTTTGTATCCGACATAATTTACGACCAGAATTTTATGTACAGAGTCCGCAGTTATAGTAAATTTTCCTGCTCTATCGGTTGTAGAAGCTATTTTTGTGTTTTTAAGACTAACAACCGCACCAATCAGCGGACTTTTATCTTTGCCGTCAGTTACAATCCCGATAATAACCTGACTCATTAAATTATTTACGGAAAACAAGCATATTAATGCTGTCAGAATAGCAAGTCGTATGTTTTTCATTTTTTAAAAGTATTATATTTTCTGCCACCAAAGATAAATAACTTAATTAATCTGAACAACAATCTGAACAAATTATTTAAAATATTTTTTATAACCATTTTCAACTACTGCTTTAATTTAAATTAGGGAAGAATCAGATCAGTTTTAATCTATCAACCCGCTGATAGTTACTCACGGGTGGTTCTTTTGTGTTTCGATTTGAACCGTTTATGATTTAATCACAAAAGGTCCACATAAGGTTTTCAGAGTTTGAACGTTCGTTCAGGAAACTTGCAGGAGGGTTTACAGGTAGTGGTGGTACAACATAGTGTTATCCTGCCATTAAATTGTTATCAAACGAGGAGCGAGGAAGTGAAAAATTCAATGAACTTTCCCGAAAGGATAGATGTTTTACTTGAAATCATAAAAAAACAGCAACTATGTGTTTTACAGTAGCCATTATACGGGAAGGCAGATTGATAACGGCCGAAGAATATTATGCAAGCAAACCACCCGTGAAACAAAAAAAGGTAATTTTACCCGAATTGCCTTTTCATCATTTAGTAAGCGGATTCTCACATCCTGCCTTACCGGTTATCTCGGCCGAGGGACTTTTTCTGTATGAATGGGGATTAATCCCTGCCTGGGTAAAGGACATGGAAACTGCCAGTGATATCAGTTCTAAAACCCTGAACGCAGTAGGTGAAACGGTGTTTGAAAAACCATCATTTCGTAAAAGTATTGCTTCCAAACGTTGTTTGTTTCCCGTAAGCGGTTTCTACGAATGGCGCGAATTCAAAGGAGTGAAATACCCGTATTATATCCAGTTGAAAGAAGAGGATTATTTTTCGCTGGGCTCCTTGTACGATACGTGGATAAATCCTCAAACCGGCGAAATAAAGAATACATTCAGTATCATCACTACTCCTGCTAATCCGTTGATGGAGAAAATACATAACCTCAAAAAACGCATGCCGTTGATCCTTTCGCCCGACGATGAAATGAAATGGATTGACCCCGCACTAAAACCCGATCAGATAAAGGAACTGATTAAACCGTTTCCGGAAACGAAAATGATGGCTTATACCATTTCCCGCGATGCCAATAATGCCCGTATCCACAGGGATTACCCCGGCATACTGCGTGAGGTGCAATACCCCGAACTGGTGGAAGAAGAAAATCTTCTTTTCTGAAAAATCCTGTATAATAAAATGAATATCCGGTGGCAGCGCAACGTTGAATTGCGCTGTCCCTTTTTTTTATTGCATACTCATCAGACAATGTTGAATAACCAGGTATGACTGCCCCGAAGCGGGCTGAATAAAATCATACTATAATCATAATATATTGTTATTAAGTGAGGCATATAACAAGAAATAAGGGATATGTGAGTATAGGTACGTTTTTCTACTAAGGGTCATAAACCTGTATAAATAGTACATTTAAACCCTTAGTAGAATAAATCAACAACAAGCCAAACACCCTTATTTTTAATCAGATAATAGGGTTTTATATACAGTCCCGGACCGAACTCAGGTTATTAATGCTATCCATCAAATTCAATAGCTGATGAATTATCCCCTTCATTTTTTAGTCAATATTAACTAATTTCACACAATAATAGTATAGGCCGTCACGTTGAATATTAACTCATTAAAAAGAGTGAAAGTTTCCGAATACATAGAACAACGTGCTATGAATGAACGTATCAATGATTTTTTGAACCGTCCGTATCCTTTATATTTTAGAACCCTCGCGGGATGGATTTATTTTACCTGCCTGATGCTGATACTTGCAGTTGGATTAAATATCTATCAGCCGTTGGGTCTGACCAACTGGAATGAATACCACAAGCCCCTGGTATTGAGTATTTATTGCCTGGTTTACGCCGGAACCTATGCCTGCCTGCATATTCTTTATTCGTTCACCCATCGGAAAAACTATAAACCCAATCGCTGGACAGTGGGCAGGGAGCTGCAGATTGTTCTTATTTATCTGCCTGTAATGGCTCTCACCACCACATTATATGTCTGGAAATGTATTCAGGAGTTTGAACACAGTCCGGCATCGGTTTTACGTTTACAGTTTTATAATTATTTTACGGCGGCAGGTATTATTTCGGGTTTTGGATTCTTCATTTCAAAGACACTCCCGGCTTATTCGAAAAGAATACCTGTTATTCCGGTATCAAAGGGTGCTTATAATTTTATTATTCAGATCAAAAATATGGAGCTGTATGCCCGTAACATTCTTTTTGCGGAAATCAGTCATAATACCCTGCGTGTTTATCACGAAAAAGAGGGAAATGTGCTTTGCCTGGAAGTTAGTATGACTCTGAGCGAATTCAAAAAACGCGCGACAGGATATCCGCCCCTGAAAAAATGCCATTCTTCATATATAGTCAATGTAAATTATATAGCCTCGTGGGAGGGAACGCTTGAAAAAATGACTCTGCATTTGAATTACCCGAAATTTACCGTTCCCGTTTCAGAAACGTATTCTGCCGCATTCAAGGAAATGATGGAACAGAATTCTATTTTAAAAATTAAATAAAGTAATGAAATAATGCTCTATGCGCATCGTGCTTTTGGATTAAAAACGAATTTATCCTGATTTTCAAAAAAAATGTTTCGGTGCGCTGCACCTGATATTTGGTGTATATCTTATTTTCTACAAATTGTTCGCCACGCTGTTACTAATAAAAGGTGCAGCGCACCGAAACATTTGTAGAGATAATGTCACCATGGAATATGAAAGGTGCAGCGCACCGTACCCATTAAATTGACAACCCGGGTTTTGAGTCTGTAAACCCAATCACACAATGTGATTATAGTATAGTATTCTCCACGCCCTTAGTGGTTTCAAAAAAGAATTAACCGCAAAGAACACAAAAATAGCCAGGAAAGAAAAGGCAATTCATATTCTATTTTATCCTTCCACCTTATTCATTGCGGCAGAAAATAAACCGGAAAGTATCCCCAAAAACAGGAAAGTAGCCTGTAAAACCGGAAACCGTCCCACCCCCCGAATCAACCGAAAAAAGTGATTATATCTTTGAACCGTCAGGCGGACAACAGGTAATTTTCATTTCATCGTTCTGAACTCCGAAAAATCCGGCAATTGTCGGACCGGAACGTGACGGAAGGTTGAAAAAACGGGATATCCCGCTCCGAAAATCAATTTATACTGAATTCGAAAGCAACGTACGATTGTTCAAACGCATCTGCAGTAAATTCGAAAGCAACTGCAGTAAATTCGAAAGGCACGTGCGTTCGTTCAAACGCTTCTGCAGTAAATTCGAATGCATCTGCAGTAAATTCGAAAGGCACGTGCGATCGTTCGAACGCATCTGCAGTAAATTCGAAAGGCATGTGCGATCGTTCAAAAGCATCTGCAGTAAATTCGAACGCTTCTGCAGTAAATTCGAAAGGCACGTACGATTAAGAAAATGACATATAAATTATTTATTAATAGATAGTTGACTAATTTTCAAACAAGCGGTTTTAAAAAACGAGTATAAACAATTTAATTTTTAGTATTATGACATCAAAACAAAGCAGCATTTATTCAATGCTAAGACGTGTGCTTTTATTTTTGAAAAAATTTTCAGATGTATTTACGGCACTTACAGTTATGAACGATCTGACAACAGAACTCGAAACGAATCTGAGTGAAATTGACACGTTCAGGGAACAACAGGCAACCGACATCACCGGCTTGCGGAAACAAAAAGACGTTTTACGGAAAACGGCTTATCAAAAGGCAGTGGAAATAAGCCATGCTATAATGGTATATGCCCGGATGATTGGTAATGAGGTGTTGGCCAATGAAATGTATTATAACGAATCGGATTTTAAAAGAATGTCCGACAATGAACTGGATACGGCACTGGGTGTGGTTTATAAATCGGCACTGGCTAACAAGGACAAACTGACGGCTTATGGTGTTACCGCTGAAAAAATAACGGATTACAAAGCAGCCATTGATGCATTTAAAGCGGCCATTGGAACACCCAAGGGCGGAACGATTGATAAAAAACAAAGCACTGACCAACTGGCTGTACTTTTTGACACTGAAATGGCGACCATCGATAAGATTGATTTGATGATGGATATGTTTAAGTTTACCAATCCGGCACTGTATAACGAATACCAGAATAACCGTAAAATAATCTGGTTCTCGGGCTCGCTGATGGTGAATGGCTTTATTACTGATGCTGCAACGGGTGAAGGCCTGCCGGGTGTGAAAATGGAATTTATGCTGGACCAAACACTGGTACTTGAAAAAACCACAGGCGTGGCCGGAGGCATGAACATTAAATCGCTGGATCCGGGTATTTATATGGTGAACCTTACGAAAATAGGGTACGTGCCGCTACAAATACAACTGAATGTGCCGGGCGATAACTTAGTGACGCTTACGGCAAGCATGACGAAAGAAATGCCGATTATGCCGGCGAGACAATAATGACCCCCCAAAACCCCTCCTCCCGCTTTCAGCGGTAGACTCCCCTTAAAAAGAGGAGAATTTAGAGAGGGCTAATATATGAGAGCAGGTGTGATGACTGCTCTCTTTTTTTTGTGAACCATCAGACCCGGACAAGGTGTACTGGCCCCACAAACCACTTCAAAAGGGTTAAGCAAAACTAACATAAAAAATGTTGATAATTTTTTTTTGAATGTGTAGTTAATGTAAATAATTGTTA
>CAIYTJ010000222.1 GCA_903929065.1 uncultured Bacteroidales bacterium
ATTGCAGCATTATTTGTTACAATGGCAATTTCAGGACAAAAGAAGAAGGAAGATTTCACTCAGGAAAACTACGGAGTGAATAATTCCGGAACTGCAGTAACCGTTCAGTTTGAAAAAGGGGTGGAACACAATCATCCGCTTTTTGCCATCTGGTTGGCCGACGAAAATGGAAATTATATTCAGACCTTGTATGTATCTGAAAGCATTGGCAAAGGTATTTTTCACCGTGCAAGCCGCAAAACCGGCCAATGGAAAGCCGGTGAAATTGACCGTCCGGCTGCATTGCCCTATTGGGCACACCAACGCGGCATTAAAAATGAATTCGGAACGTATAACCCAACGCCAAAACAACCTGTTGTTGATGCTTATACCGGTGCAACGCCTGCATCGTCATTTATTTTGCACGTAAAAACCGAAAAACCGTTGACAGGAAAGTATAAAATTATGTTGGAATTGAATCAACCATGGGATTGGAATGAATTCTGGACCAATGATAAATATCCGAATGACAAGGAATATAAAACATCGAGCCAACCTGCATTGGTTTATTCTGTGGATATTAATACAAATAATCCAGAAACTGAATATAACATGAAACCGATTGGTCACAGCCACTATTCAGGGGCAGATGGAAGTCTGGATAATGATTTAAGTACTATTACAACTGCTTTGAAAATTGCAAAGAAAATAACAGTAAAACTGAACTAATTGATTTTTAATAAATATGGTTTTCATAGTAGAAAGCCCCTGAAAACTATTTTTCAGGGGCTTTTCTTATTGTTTAACTATATCCGGATACTTAATCCTGTTATGGTAAATGTTTTTGATTTTTTCTTTAAACACCGATTTCACTAATTCCACATCACGGAAAGTGATGGGTGCATCCTTAAATTCACCTTCTGCAATCTGGTTGTCAATCATTATTTCTACCATTTCGTTAATACTTTCTTCGGTGTATTCACTCAGACTTCGCGAGCGTGCTTCAACCGCATCTGCCATCATCAAAATAGCAGTTTCCTTATTATTTGGAATCGGACCGGGATAGGTGTATGCTTCTTCGTTTGGCTTTACATCCGGATTTGCATTAATAAATGAGTAATAAAAATATTTTGTCTTACTGCAACCGTGATGTGAGCTTATAAAATTAATAATTTGTTCCGGCAAATGACTCTTTTTGGCGATTTCGATGCCGTCATTTACATGATTGATGATGATTTGTGAAGCCTGTTCATAATCAATTTCAGACAATGGATTCTTTCCTCCAAGTTGATTTTCAATAAAATATTCCGGATGTTTCATTTTTCCAATGTCATGATAAAGCGCACCTGTACGAACCAACAGGCTGTTTGCATTGATTTTTTTAGCTGCTTCCGTTGCCAGATTCGAAACCTGAAGCGAATGCTGGAAAGTTCCGGGAGCACGTTCTGAAAATTGCATCATCAAATCGCTGTTTATATTGGTCAATTCTACCAGCGTAACACTCGAAACGAGGTTGAATATTTTCTCGAACAGATAAATTAACACATAAGCAAATAACAGGAAAATGCTGCTTAATCCAAAATAAATCACAAATTGCCAGTCAATGCGATTGATATCGCCTTCAGAAATAAATTCAAAAGCGATATACATTAACACATAACTCAGAAATATGTATAAAGCGGATTGAGCCAACTGTGAGCGCTGGGACATATCTTTTAAACTGGAAACAGCAACCATTCCGATTGTAACTTGTAAAAGAATGAACTGGAACGCATTATCAACCATAAAAGAAATGATCAAAACCGTTATGATATGAGCAAACAAGGCAGTTCGTGAATCGAAAAACACACGAATTATTATAGGTAATAACGCAAACGGAACCATGTAATAGTTCAACGAAGTAAAACTGATTGTAAATGAAGTAAGGCCGACAATCATAAAAATCAGCAACAGGATGAAAACCACATTGCTCGCTATTTCATATATTCTCGGACGGAAAAGGTAAATATATAAAAACAACAACGTTATTAACCCAAGAGTCATTATTATTTCTCCAATTACAACGATGGACGATTGTTGAATGGTGGTTTTACGTTTTAAAGATTCTATTTTCAGGGAATTTAATATCTGATAGGTAACCGGAGTAACAATCTCACCCCGATCAATGATTCGTTCACCTGATTGAATCATCCCCGAAGTAAGCGACATGTTTTTGAGCATATCAGTTCTTGAAATTGCAGAAGTCAAACTATCATACACCAGATTTTCGGCCAAATATAAATTTATATCGTATGATTTCAACGAAATCGGAGCATCGTTAATAATTTCTTCGTAAGCTTTCTTGGGATTATAAACATTCTCAACTTCAATGGGATGTGTTACTCTGTTTGGTAGTATACACGAAATCCGGGCTCTTTTGTCAGACTGCAATTTGTTAAACTCTGCCATTGAGATAATTCCTGTAGAGTAGATCGATTTGAATTTAGAATTTATGTAGTTTGGAATCCGAGCCGAAGATTCGCCCTTTTTCTGCAATTCAGTTATCAATTTGCTAAATTGTTTTTTATAGACTGTCGTGTCCAGTTTATAAAAAGGCGTGTAATCTTTCAGAATATCTTCTTTTTCTTTTGCAATCTGCTGATCGTTTTTATAAATAGGAAAGTCGAAAGAAGCTGTAATCAATTCGTAAGACCATGGTTTCCCTATTTCAAACTGATATTTAAAATTATCTTCGGCCGGATATAGAAAAACAATAAGCACAACCAAACAGGCGAACAAACCCGCACGCCCAATATTTTGAAGTTGAATTTCAGTTAATTTAAGTTTCATAACAGTACTTTTATGAGGATGACAATAACAGTTTAGAAATACCGCCGAAAATTACTAAAAAAAACCTTAACAGAAACATAATCAGTAAACTTTCCGTATTTTTGTTCGGATATTTATGAAATTAAGTCAAAAACAGGGAAAAATTCTTATAAATTTTGTGTCAACAAACTTATGGGAGATTTTTTGAATTATTTTTTTGAAACGATGTAATATTTATCCAGCCCTTGCGTCTTACAAGTAGAATCGAAATTCAACTTTCAATTCAATAACGTTCTACAAATTACTGACATTACAAAACAAATTAATTGGTTCGATTGCG
>CAIYTJ010000223.1 GCA_903929065.1 uncultured Bacteroidales bacterium
ACAAACCGCGAAACCCGAATTTTACCCGCCAAACCCACTTCTCAACTTTAAAGCTCAACTTCCCTTCCTGTTGCCGTTACTTCTCCAAACTAAAACCGGCATTCACCCGGTGTTGAAAGGATGTTTCAGGGTGCATTATGCCCATCTATCATCTGAGATTGCATATTTCAAGCTGCAAAAAGCCCATCTATCACATATAATTATAGTATCAAATTATTGCAATATAAATACAGTTATATATTGTAAGTAAAATAAGCTGGCAGTATACATATAAGCATATATTTAAGCCATAAATATATTGATAAATAAAAATAATAGTATATTTGTACCGTCAATTTATTCTTGATTAAAAATACACTGATAATATGGCAAAATCGGATAAAATTATGGGAATAACGTTCCAAAAAATGAAGAACGGGATGCATAATGCCTTTATGAGTGAAGTGAAAAGCTTGCTTGCAGGCGAAAACTTGTCGTTGCAAGGCTTCGAAAGTCTTATTGAAGCCTTCAACATGGCATATGCAGCTGAAGTTGTGGCAAACGGCGTGCGCCGCAAGAGTTTTATTACCGACGACATGGTGAAACTGAATGCAAAGCGCGAAGAATTGTACGCGGGACTGGTATATCATCACGAAAGCGCCCTGCGCCACTACGATGAAACACTTCGCGAAGCTGCCAGGCGTATTTCATACCTGATGAAAAGCATTGCCTATATGCATAACATGTCCAACGTGAAGCGGAATGTGATTATCTGGAAAATTACCTCCAACCTGCGCATGCCAAGGAATGCTGCATTTGTTGAATCGCTACAATTAACGGGATGGATGGACGCGCTGGATGCGCTGAACGAACAGTATCAGCTGGCAGATGATAATCGGAATAAAGAACGGAGTATGCGAGGCAATGGGAATGTTTTAAAAGCACGAAAGGATACCGACAAGGCGTATCAGGATATTGTGAAGCGGGTGCATGCGCTGATTACCCTCAACGGAACTGAAGAAACGGGCAACTTTGTGAGGCTGCTGAACGTACATATTGCCTACACCAAAAAGAGCATGGCCATAAGTGCAGGTTGGAGGAAGCATAATAAAGAAAAGGCGGAGGCAAAAGCAGTGGCAGAGGCAGAGGATGATAACACAGCTACTACTTAATTTGGGGGTTAGAATAAGAATATTTATCTCAACATGAATAGCGAATCGAAAAAATTAATATATTTGCATCGGAGAAATCTATAATACTCTCGATTCAGAAGAAAAGTTTTTTGTAAAGAACAGGTCAGTTCGTGAGAATCGACCTGTTTTATTTTTTTTATATACACTTTATAAGTTCAAAAACAGAATATCCACATGAAAGGTAAATAAATCCACATATCACATGATTATCCGTAGTAAATTTGCAGCATCAAATACTGTAAATTTAAAATCATGCTAAAATCAGTAACATCGCTTCTTATTATTTTCCTTTTCACAATTATATCATCCGTTTTTGCAACCACCTATTACGTTTCTCCAACCGGAACCGGAACCGGTACCATTACCAGTCCGATGAGCTTTGCAACTGCCATTGGGAAGACACTGACGGGCGGTGATTCACTTATTATTCGGGGTGGACAATATAATTTCACCAGCCTGCAAACTATTTCAAAATCGGGAACAGCTGCCAAATTGCTACACATCGTAGCTTATCCGGGTGAAACTCCGATTTTAGACTTTCGGAATCAGGCTTATAACAGCAGCAATCAGGGCGTAAAGATTTCATCCAATTATGTTCATTTTATGGGAATTACCGTTCAGGGTGCCGGTGATAATGGTATTCAGGTAACGGGGAGCAACAATCTTATTGAAAGATGTACCGCACGCTGGAATTGCGACTCAGGTTTTCAGATGAAAACCGGCAGCGACAATTATATCCTGAACTGTGATTCATACGAAAACTTTGACTACGAATCAGGCGGAATTGCAACTCCCGATTTTGGTGGAAACGCCGATGGTTTTGCCGATAAACAATATACCAATACAGGTACCAACACTTACAAAGGTTGCCGCTCGTGGCGCAATGGCGATGATGGCTGGGACAGTTACGAGAAAATCGGGAACACGGTGTACGATAGTTGCTGGTGTTACGCCATGGCTCCGGCCACGTTCGATATGAGTCAGAATATCCGGTTCAAAACGGACAGCGCCAGCTGGTTTTATCAATTCAAGAGTACCAATTTTGTGATGAAAAACTACGGAAACGGCAACGGTTTCAAAATGGGTGGAAATTACACGGCCCATAATGCCACAGCGCATCATTGCCTTTCGGTTGGTAATCTGGTAAAGGGATTCGATCAGAATAACAACAACGGAATCATGACAGTTTCAAATTGCACCAGTTACAATAACGGTAGTAATTACGGCTATTCGAACAGCACGTACGGGACACTGATTATCAAAAACTGCGTGTCGCTCAACAGCAAAGGGTCGAATAGTTTTGCTGCCAAGACGGTTACACAAAATAATAATACCTGGAACACCGGGTTTACATGCTCATCAAGTGATTTTGTGATTTTAGATTATTCGCAAATGCTGAATCCGCGCAAAGCCGATGGTTCGTTGCCCGAAATTACGCTGCTTCATCTGGTTCCAACCAGCGCATTAATTGATAAAGGGGTCAATCTGGGTTATTCGTTTGTGGGTGCTGCACCCGATTTGGGCGCGTTTGAATATAGTTCGCTGACTGCTGTTGAACCGGTATTGGGAAATGACCTGAACATTCAGGTGTATGTTACTTCGGATAAAAATATAATGATTCAGGGTTCGGTGGCTTCCGTAGAAATTTATGACCTGAGCGGAAAGAAAGAATTCTCGCAACGTGTTGCGGCCGGTAATATGAATATCCCGGCAGCCGGTTTTGCAAAAGGTATTTATCTGGTTCGCGTGGTTACTCCCGACGGCGAATCATCAACCCGAAAATTGTTGGTAAATTGAAAATAGTTTTGATTGGTACAAAGAACCGTGAAGCTTCGTGTTTCGCGGTTCTTTTGTTTTTGTACAAAACTTTTCAGAAAATCCTTACCTTTGCACCCGTATAAAAAAGATTGAATGATGTTGAATAAATTACTTTTGAGCGACGCTTTTATAGCCGTTCACAACCGCGATTTTCGGTATTTCCTGGGTTATCGTTTTTTCATGACCACCGCAACGCTGATGCAGTCGGTGATTGTAAGCTGGCACATGTATTTTCTCACCAAAAATGTACTTTGGCTGGGTATGATTGGGCTGGTGGAAGTAGTTCCACAGATTTCTATCGCACTTTTTGCCGGACATTATGTGGATTTATTGAATCGAAAAAAAATTGTTCAATATACCACGCTTTTGCTGCTTCTCGGGTCAGCGATACTGACTCTTTACAGCATCGAATCCTTTCACTCGTTTGAGCGGTTCGGAATTTGGCCGATATTTGTCACCATCTTTCTGGTCGGACTTTCACGCGGTATATTGATGCCGGCCAATACCGCAATAATCGGTCAGCTGGTTGATAAAAAAGATTATGCCAATGCTGCCACCTGGAATAGTGCCAACTGGCAAATTGCCGCCGTGATGGGACCGGCAATCGGTGGTTTGATTTATGGGTTTTCGTCCATATCGGTGGCTTACGGATCAGTGTTTGTCATCTATTTGATATCGCTGATTATGATAAAAAATGTCCGGATTGAGCGTATCGCATTAAAAATAGAATCTGCTTCTGAAGGTATGTTTGACAGAATCCGTGAGGGAATCCGTTTCGTGTTGAAATCGCCCGAACTGGTCGGGGCTTTTTCGCTGGATATGTTGGCGGTGCTTTTTGGCGGTGCCGTGGCTATGTTGCCTGTTTATGCTTCTGAAATATTGCATGTTGGTCCGGAAGGATTAGGATTTCTCCGCGCCTGTCCGGCCATTGGATCCATATTCATGTCGTTTTACCTGATGTTTAATCCGCCGGTTAATAACAGCGGTCGGATATTGCTGCTTTGTGTGGCAGCTTTCGGGTTGTGTATGATCGGGTTTGCTTTTTCCACCCTTTTCTGGCTTTCGGCAGTACTTTTGATTTTAAGCGGGTTGTTCGACAATGTGAGCGTTGTCATCCGCGGAACTATTCTGCAACTTTACACACCTGAACACATGCGTGGTCGCGTGGGTTCTGTCAACAGCATTTTTATAGGTTCTTCCAACGAACTGGGAGCTTTCGAATCGGGCATTGCTGCCAAATTTATGGGACTGGTTCCTTCGGTGGCATTCGGTGGGATTATGACATTGATTGTGGTGGCGGCGACGGCAAAAATAAATCCGGTATTGCGTAAGTTATCGCTGAAATAAGCTTTCAACGCAATTAACTCACATTTTCTAAAAGTTTTGCAGAAAGTCTGATAAATTCACATCCCTGCCAAGATCCATTTTCTTACGAAGCCTGTAGCGGCTCATTTCTACACTTCGGTACGACATATTCAAAAGCGGTGCAATGTCTTTCGAACTTAAGTCCATTTTCAGATAGGCGCAGAGTTTTTTATCACTAATAGTTAAATTTGGAAAACGTTCGCTTAATCGCATTAAATAATTTTCATAAACAAGGTCAAAATTCTCAGCAAACTTTTTCCAGTTATTATCGTGTTCGATATTGTGCCTGATGTCTTCCTGCATCTTAATTATTTCTTTTAGAACAGTTTTTGTTTCGGCTTTTTCGGTAATTTCAGTGCTAACTTTTGTAAGTTTTTGAGAAATGTCAAGCAGAACTTCATTTTTGCGGATTATATTCATAGTAGAGCTGGCCAGTTCCTGCGATTTATGTCGTAAATCATATTGCAAACGCTGGTTTTTCAATTCAATAATTTCCTTTCTCTTGGCTTTAGCATCTTCTTCAAAGCGTTTTTCCTGTTCCAGAAGCTCCAGTTCTTTTTGAGCTTCCATATCGCGTGCGCCTTTTTCCGATTTTTTTTTGATAAATTCAACTAATAGATAAACAGAAAATGCAAATAAAATGAGGTAAATCAAATAAGCTAACCGGCTTTCGTACCACGGCGGTAAAATGGTAAACTGATAACTGGTTTCAACCGTTTTTGCTTCCAACAGACTTTTAGCTCTCACTCTGAAAATGTATGTCCCTTTTCGTAATTTGGTATATTCCTTAGAGTTAACGGATGAATATGACGACCATTTGGAATCAAAGTTTTCAAGAAGATAACTGTAAGTTACGGAAGCATCGTTTCGATATTCTGGTGCTACAAACTCAAATTTCAACGAATTGTTTTTAAACTTAAATTCATGCTCCTGATTTTGGTTTTCGGGCGATTGGTATCCTGCAACTACAGAATCCCTTTCGTTTGTAAGGAATACATTTCTTATCGAAACTTTAAACTGACTTTTTTCACGGCTGATTTTGGAAATATCCAACCACGAAAATCCATCTTCGGTACTTACAATGATGTTATTTTCATTTACAAAGTTGAATTGTTCAAACCCGATAATCAGCTTGTTTTTAATGGTAGAAAATGAAAGTGTATCTAATTTATATTTGCTGTCAGGCTGTTTGAACGCAACCCCCACATACTGGTAAGATGTGCACCAAATATCACCTTTTAATGACATGTTGAGCTTCATAGATTGGTTTTGAATACCGAATATATTTTCAATTTCGCTAAAATGCTCAATTTTTTCTGAAGATTTATTTAAATGATAAAATCCATATTGAGTTGAGAATACAATCTGGTCATTGAGTTTATTTAAACTGTTATCACGGTTCGACGGAAATCCCTTTGGAGTTCCAAAAGGTTCAACTTTTTCAAATTTACGAAGGTCATCACTTAGTTTGAGTCGGGTAACTCCTTTAATCCAGTGGCTAAACCATATATATCCATCTGCATCTTCTTCAAAATTGCCTCCGGTATCATCAAATCCACTTACAAAATTCGAAAATTGCCAGACTCCTCCATTCTTTTTCAAAATAAAGAAACCCTGATAAGAACATCCTAAAACGCAATCGGACTTATTTTTTAATGACCGAAAATCCCAGGTGCCGGGAACTCCTGCGATTTGTTTTACATTATCACCTTCAATTAGAAATGCTCCATGGTCACTTCCGCAAAAGATTTTATTATCAATCAACCTCATACTCCAAACCTGTCCTTGCATTTTAGGCAGAATTTTGACTGAAAGCGGATTTGGAGAATTGGTAAAAGGATAAGAAGTTGTATATAATCCCTGATTTGTACCAAGATACAAAATATTGTTTCTGAGTAAGGAAGAATATCCTGCACCGTACAATTGACTGTTACCGAATAAGTCGTAGATGGGCGAATTAATTAGTACATAATCAATTCCTTTATCCAACCCAAGCCATAAATTGTGTTGATGATCAAAAGCAACACTTAATATTGTGTTGTTTTGCATGCCGGAAAACGTATTTGAAAAGACACTTGTATTATTATCGAAATCTTTTACAACTAATCCCTTCCTGACTGTTCCGAAAGCAACTTTTGAACCTTCAATAGCAGCACAAAATACTTGATTTTCAGAAAGAAACGAATCTATATCTGTTTTAAGTTGTGTTACCGTTTGTCCATCAAACACATAAAGACCATGAAAATCAGTAACAAACAAAATTTTGGTTTTTTGAAATGGGAGTATTGCACAGATTTTTTTATTTTTCAGCATATCCGAATAAGGAAGGGACATAAACATATCGCCGTTTAAAAAGGTAACACCGTTTTCTGTGCTTGCAACAATCAAGGAATTATTTACAACTGCAGAGCAATCAATTTTATGCTGAAATGCAAACCGGGACATTTTATTAGCTTTGAAACAAAAAATCTCCTTATCCCCTTGAAAATAAAAAGTATTTTCAATTTTATGAATGTTCCATATTTCATTAAAACTACGTTCGTTTTCTTTTACTTTCTCTACAAGGGAATAATATTGTAATAGTCCGGATTTAGACCTTTCGTAATAACCGAATTCATTAAATGCCCCAGCATAAATTCGATTTGTTTGATCATCGTAGTATAGAGAACGCACATTGGTATAATTCCTGATCGGGTACACTGTCCAACGGTTACCATCATATTCCAATAAACCACTATTATTTGCGAAATACATCCAGTCGTTTTTTTCCTGAATTATATGCCAGTTCTGTGTCCCTGCATTTGAAACTTTTCGTGAAAAATTTCTAACAGATGGTTGAATTGCGTAGACATTATTGATATTGAACAGAAAAATAAGGACACTGAAATAAGAAATCAATCGTTTCATGTTGTTAATTGAGATTTTATTTGGTTATTTTCAAATTTTGTTTGAAATAAAGTTCAATTTTACACGTTTTTTTAGGTTGTTGTGTGTGTTGAAACATGTTATTAAACATATATATTTTTATCTATCATAAAATCAGACTTATAACCGTGCAGATGTAGTGGAAATGTTGTGGT
>CAIYTJ010000224.1 GCA_903929065.1 uncultured Bacteroidales bacterium
GAAAATAGTTTCAAATTCTACCACTTTTTATGCGGTTTTAAGCTAAGCTGAGCATTGTAATAACGAATATCTCCGGTCACTTCTTTGCCTAACCAATCTGGTTTTGAGAATGTTGATTCTTCACTTTGAAGTTCCAACTCTGCTAAAACAAGGCCTTCATTTTCGCCGAAAAATTCATCAACCTCAAAAGTCTGGTTTTCATAGATCACTTCGTAACGAATTTTATCAATAATTCCCGGTTCACAAAGCATGAGCAATTCGCGTGCTTCATCGGTTGAAATTTCCTTCTCCCATTCGTACCGGCTTAAACCTGATTCACTGCTTTTTCCCTTGATGGTAATAAAGCCCTTATCACCTTTAATGCGAATGCGAACCGTCCGTTCAGGAACGGTTGAAAGGTAACCTTGGGCGATTTGATAGCTTTTACCGGCAAGATGTTTGAACTCTTCTGAAACGAGGAATTTTCTTTCGATTTCCATATTTATAATGTGCTAATTTTTAATGTGCCAACATGCTAATGTGTCAATGTATCATTATGTGAATGTGCCAATATATTGAGTCTATAACATGCTAAAATTAAATAGATTCAGTTTTCAGCCTTTAATTGGCAAATTGGCATGTATCACATTAGCAGATTTAATTACCTGTTGCAAACACCGATATACGGGCAATACTGACACACTTTTTCATTAGTCGTTTGAGAAAAAGGAATTTCAGGATTAAATATTTCTTCCAGACAAGCCGTTAAATGACTTTTGAATTCGTTTTCATAAACAGCAAAATCAGTCACTCTTTCTTTCGAATCTTTGTCGTTTAATTCGGTATCAAAATCTTCTTTAAAAACGTCACGGATATAATATATACCTGGTGTAATTGTATTACCATTAGCATTTTCTTTATAGAAAAGACCGTATAAAAAGGTTTGTAAAACGAATTTAGGCCGGTTATCTTTATTGTGTTCAAATACTTCGTCCAGATTTTTAAAATCGAGTTTCCCGGTACCGGTTTTATAATCCAAAATGCGCAACCGGCCTTCTTTTTCATCCACACGATCAATAAAACCTTTCAGATTCACATTCAATTGTCCGTTTCGAACCGGAATTTGCATCTTGCAACGCTCTTCGGAACTAATATAACGAAACGGAGCATGTTTTTTGTCAACCTTCAGCACCTGTAAAACGTACTTGCGAAGAACACTGGCAATCAATAAATTGTTTCCTTCTAACTGAATAATTGCATCGTTTTTCTTTTTGAAATATTCTTTGGCAAAAGCCCGGTTTATTTCTTTGTCGATTTGCAATGTATTACCGAGTAATTGTTCAAAGTCACTATCATTCATTAATTTACCTTTGAATGGAGCATATAAATTCTCCATCACTTTATGGAAAAGTGTCCCGAACATACCGGCTTCGACGGTTTCCAGCACTTCATCGGCTTCGTCCACATCTTCCACTTTGGTAAGGTAAAACTGCAACTGACAATCGATGTATGAATTTATAGAACTGGCTGAAAGCGATGGACTTCTCTCTTCATTCGAAGTGAATTGAAGCAATTTCTCCATCACGGCAGGCGTTTTCTCAATCTGAATGGACGGTGCATTTGCAAAACCAATATCAAAAGTGACCGATTTCTTCTTTACAGTTACGCCGTAATGATAATGCAATTGATGCATGAATCGGCTGACTTCGCCGGTTTGCATTCCTTCTGTGCGTGAGTCATAAAGGAAATAAATTCGTTTTGCCCTGTGAATCAACCGGTAGAAATTATAAGCGGTAATAGCATCCTGATGTTCGGTGGTCGGAAGTTCGAATCCTTTACGCAGGTTATAAGGAATAAAGCTGTTTGTGACACTTTTAGAAGGAAAAATGCCTTCATTAAACGAAGTGATGATCAGGTTTTCAAAGTCCAGTCCACGTGTTTCCAAAACACCCATAACCTGTAATCCATCCAGTGGTTCACCGATAAAAGGAATGGTAATTCCGGCCGTGAGCTGACGGGTAAGGCGCATCAACGTATCCAGATTCATATCAACTTCCACCAGTTTGTCGCGGGTGATGTCAATCATCCGGTTGATGGTAATATAATATTGATAAAGAAAATCGCATTCGAGCTTGTAATTGTTTGTTTCGTCCGAAGCTTGCTGCCAACCGCTTTGCAGGTTTTTCAAAATGTCCAGCAAATAGGGTAAAAAAGTGTGCGGTTCAGTTTGCGGGGCAAAAATTGCCTTCAGCAATTTATTTTTGTGCAATTCTGTTGCCTCGATGTAAATCCAGTTGTTTTCAGCCATTTGTTGCTTAATTGAACCGGTTTCTGTGCTGCACAACAAAGCAATATATTGATGATTCAGAATGTTGGAGACAGTTTGGTGATAAAACGAAACCTGGCTGTTTGACACCCTGAGACGGCGTTGTAATTCAAAGATATGCTCAATCAGTCCCGAAACGGGAGTTGATTTTAGCGGGAAACCCATCGTGACATTTATTTTTCCGATTTGCTCGGGAAATGAATGAAGCAACGGAACCAGCAAACTTTCGTCAGGTAGCACAATGGCGGTATTTAACCAGTTGGTTGTTGGTAGTTGGTAGTCGGAAGTCGGAAGTTCGGGCGGATAAAGATTATTTAAAATGGAATAGATTTGTTTCGTTTGTCCAACAGCCGATGGAACAGCTATCAATTCAATTTCCTTATCTGCCAATAATTCTTCCACCGGCTCAATAGCCAGTTTTGATGGAAATATATGAATGTTTTCGGCGTAAAAAAGGGAAGCCGGATTATCGCCGTCGCGCAATTCTGCAGCTTCGTAATCCCAGTAAAAATCTGCCTGATCCCGTTTTTGCAATTCAGCCATCAATGTCCGTTCACATGGATTAAGGGCATTGAAACCGATAAATACAAATTGCTTGTTTTCAAATTCAGGAATAATTTCTTTTGCCCGAAGGCGTTCGGCTACATCACGGCAAATCATTCCGTCTGTGGCAGTGTCTTCGGCAATGAGTTCAGCACGAAACTGTTCATAAACAGGCAAAAGTATTTTCCAGGTGGCGATAAAATCCTCCCTCGATTTTCCTTCTGTAACCGGTACGAAATTGCTCCAGAACTGCCGGATGGCTTCCACTTGTTTGTCCGAAAAGACATTGAAAAGCTGATCGATTTGTTTGAGCTCAGTAATGTTGGTGAAAAGTTGTTTAGCATCAACCTGATATTTATCCACATCGTTGAAATCAGACAGTAGCATTTCGCCCCAAAATATGAATGAATCAAACGTTTCATCGCTTCCGCTTTGTTCAATAAAAATACGGTACAAACGAAAAAGCATGCTCAGCCGATCGGCTGTCTGCCAGTTCGAAGCAGAAGTAAAACAATCGTTTATCGTCAGTATGTCAGGAGAAAACAACGGTTTAGCCGCAATTTCAGATAAGTAACGCTGAAAGAAAAGCCCTGCCCGACGATTGGGAAATACGAAAGTCATTGAACTGATATCGCTCTCATAGTTGGTGTAAAACGATTTTGCGACACGGTAGAGAAATGAATTCATCGGGTTAGTTTTATGATTTACAAATTTACGATTTAGGATTGAAGTGGCAAATAAATTGATGAAAATTGTTACTTTTGTCAAAAATTAATATCTCCACAAATTTTCGAAATAATGATTGGAACCCTTGTCAATGCCGGAGCAGTTATAGCGGGCGGTACCGTTGGAATGTTGCTGAATAAAAGTATGCCTGAACGGTTTAAAACCATTTATTTTCAGGCAGTTGGGTTGTTTACCATTGCCATGGGAATTTCGATGGTTTATAATTTGCAACATATTCTGATTGTGGTTAGCAGTTTGGCTATCGGATCATTGCTGGGTGAATGGTGGAACCTGGAAGCAGGAGCGGAGCGAATGAGCAATTACCTGAAAAAGAAATTCAGAATCGGAAGCGAAAAATTTTCGGAAGGATTAATTACTGCTTTTTTGCTTTACTGCATTGGTTCGATGACTATTTTGGGAGCTATTCAGGAAGGAACCGGCGGATCGTCCGATTTATTACTTACCAAATCGCTGATGGATGGATTTTCTTCCGTTATTCTGGCTTCAGCTTTTGGTGTTGGTGTGATTGTTTCGTTTATACCGCTGTTGATTTTTCAGGGCGGACTGACACTTCTGGCAATGTACGCAAGTTCATTTTTCACCACGTCAATTATTCAGGGATTGACTGCTGTAGGCGGAATTCTCTTAATCGGACTTGGAATTAATATCATGGAAATAAAGAAATTACGAATTATGAATATGTTACCTTCGCTTTTAATTGTCGTTATTTTACTTTGGTTCTTTGCTCTTAAATTCAACTAAAATTCAGAAACTTCGTCTTAAAGCCCCCACTTGGGGGTTTGGGGGTCAACTTATATAAACCCTGATACAACTAATCAATAATTCAGTTTTTCCAACCGTATCTTATTGTATTTGTCTTTTTCGTTGTACTCATGAAGCATAATGTATCCTTCCTTTGCGGGGCTGGGTACGATATAATATTTCTTTTTAGCTGAAAGAGGTATTTTTTCTTCTGTAAGCCTGCCTTTTTGTATCATATTTATTCCCAACATCATATTTTTGGAATCGTACTGGCTTTCGCCCGGATCTTTTTTAATGTCATAATAAAAGAATACAGCAGCACTGTCATTTTTAACGTATTGCGAGAAAAGGTACTCACTGCTATAGTAACTCAGTTCTTTCTTGATAATGTTCACTGTATCTACCTTAAAATCGGTTTTCATATTAAATAAGACAAAATCAGTCATTTTGGATGCGCCTGTCCAGTAAGGGTCGTATTTGTATTTTATACTCAGGAATGAAACCGTTCCGTCATTGAAAATAAAGTATTTCACAGGTCTCAGGCGATAGTTCGACTCCACGCGTCCCCGTTTATCCACTTTTATGTAAGGAGAAAAATCTTCCCATTTTGTATACGAGCTTTCAATTTTGTTACCGTTCTCATCAAGAACTATTTTATAAAATCCCAGGTTTTGGTCGAGCGAGAAGTCAGTGCTCTTATAAGCCGAATAATTGCCGGTAAGGTAGAGTTTATTGTTTATTTCTTTTGCAGTAACGGTATGACTGTACTCGCTTTTTTTATTTTCAAATACAAATTCATATTTCTTTTTTCCGGTCAACATATCGAGTGCAACAATTTTATATTCTACAATAGATGGTGAGATGTCGAAACCGGAATGCCAATTACTTATTGCCAGATACATAGTGGTTTTGCTTACTTCAATAAAGCCAAAAGTATTATAGTCATCTTTCGTTCCGGAAGGATTGTATTCAAAATTCCATATTTTTTCATGATTCTCGTTGAAAAACGTAAAACTTTTTTCTAACCAGGATTTCTTAGGATAATCCTGAATGATATAAAATCCTTTGAATGTGCCATTGTTGAAACCGTAAATGATATCTCTGAATTCCTGATTTTTATAATCGCTCTTCATTTTATCAAATTGAGCTACAAATTCAACAAAACTGTCATTTTCGAATTTATATTCCGGCGATACGGTATTTTCTTTCAGAGAGATAATCTGAAAGGTAGATAGTAACGGATTGGAACCTGAAAAAAATGAATTGTAATAGTAATATTTATTCAGAATAATGTAATCACCCATTAAGGTGGCACTATAGAAAAAGCTTTTCACTTTCTCATAAATTTTGCTTTCAAATTCTTTGTTGGAGACTTTATTCAGGTTTTTGTCCAGAAAAACATATTCCATGGTTTTGGCTTGTTCATTTTTATCCTGCTCATAAATATACAGATAACCGTATATTTTTTCGTTTGAATCAAAAAGTGTTTTATGATAGACAATTTTTCCCGCTGCCATATTGCTCAAATCCTGAATTTGGCCATAAGCGATAATCGTACTCAAAAATAAAATCAGGGTGGTGAGTTTTAATCTTGCTTTCATATTTAGTTGTTTTAATTTTGATTTTTATATGTCCGTTTTCAACCATTAGCTAAATTGAATACAAATATACAAATCACTTAACAAACACAAAACAATTTTTGAATTTTATTTATAAAATATTAATTGAAACTGAATTTCATGAACAACAACCAACCCGATGTGTTATAAATTTAAGTTTTAAAGAATATGATTATTAAACTTTTTTGAAAACGTTTCAGGAAATTTACTTTAAAAATTATGGAATACAAATTATTTGGAAATACCGGATTAAAAGTTTCTGAGCTTTGCCTTGGAACAATGACTTTTGGCGGACGTGGCATGTGGACGAATATCGGCGCACTTCCACAGGACGAAGTGAATGGATTAGTAAAAACTTCTATTGATGCCGGAATAAATTTTATAGATACGGCCAATGTATACAGTGAAGGGCTTAGCGAAAAAATGACCGGTCAGGCTATTCGTGATTTAGGATTGAAACGGGACGATCTGGTCATTGCCACCAAGGTTCGCGGAACAATGGGAGCAGGTCCGAATAATTCGGGTTTGAGTCGAAAACATATCCTTCAACAAGCCGACGAAAGCCTTGTGCGGTTGAATATGGATTATATTGATTTGTATCAGATTCACGGGTTCGATCCATTAACGCCTTTTGAAGAAACGCTTGAAGCACTTGATTCGCTTGTGCAAAGTGGCAAAGTACGATATATCGGTTGCAGCAATCTGGCGGCCTGGCAAATCATGAAGGCTTTAGGCATTTCTGCGA
>CAIYTJ010000225.1 GCA_903929065.1 uncultured Bacteroidales bacterium
CCTTAGCGTGTGCACCATCCTGTTTAAATTTTGTCTGCGAATGATCAAAAGTTACGTTGTTCCAACTATCCGCATGATGACAAACCTTACAATTATCATTTGCCATGAACTTTTCTTCAATAAATCCATTATGCTGATTTTTGTGACAATCTATACAAATACTTCCAATATTCCTGAATGTCCACTTGTTTTGTTTTTTATGGCATGAATAACATGGAGTTGCCGTGTGAGCACCTTCGAGGGGGAATTTAGTAAGATTGTGTTGATCAATTGTATAATTGCTTGGTGCAAAGCCATAAATGCTGTGACATTTGTTACAGTCAGGTGTAATTCCATTTATGGCGAACTCTTTTTTATGATAATCTGCATGACAATCAACGCAATGATCGTGTTTGAGATGTGCAGTCAAATTCACTTTGTGACATTCTTTACAAGCAACCAACTTATGTTTTCCGGTGAGTTTGAAGGCTGTTTTATCATGGTCGAAACTGCTCATTCCTTTAATATTATGGAATGATTCTTCAGAATGACATTGTTTGCAATTTTGTCCAAATCTGTTATCGTGAGGATCTTTGTGGCAGGAATTACAATTTGCAAATGTAAGTCCCTTGAATTGCTGAACCGGCTTGCCGTCAATAATTTGTGTTTTGTGGCATTTTTCACACAAAACAGTTTTATGTTTTCCTAACAAAGGAAATCTGGTGGTGCTGTGATCGAAACCGGTTGCATTTTTAAATGTATCGAAATTATGACAATTGGCACAATTCGAGGACATTTTTCCATGATGATAATCTTCGTGACAGGTTAAACATTGCTTGTTCAAACCCATAAACGTTCCGGATTTTACTTTTAATCTTGCATCCTTAATAAATCCCGGTTTATGGCAATCCTTACATTCCTTTTTAGCATGCGCACCCTTCAGGTCAAAACCAGTCTTTGCATGAATAAATGTTTTTTGATCAAACCGGGCAATTTGAAAATTACGTCCATGATGATCATTATGGCATGCTGCACATTGCTTTCCAGCAACATCAGAAGATGCATGATAACCTTTATTGGTGGTAATATTAGCCTGAATATCCTTATGGCAAGTAAGGCATTTTTCGCGGGTAACTTTATTTCCCACAACATGGCATTTAGTACAATTGCTCACACCCTCCAACCCGGCATGAGCCTTGCTCAATTCTCCGGGAGAAATTTGAGAAAATGCAGCAAGATTAAAGATTGTGAATACAGCAAAAGCTGCAAAGATTCTTTTTAAATTCATATGAACAAATTGTTATATTCAACCGGTAATATATTATTTAAAAAAGATATCAGTGTTTAAGTATGCTTTCACCATGTTTTGTGGTGACTTTTATTCCGATTTTCTTTAAAAAATCTGAAGGTAATTCACCACCTGCAAAAACATATACCAAATCATTGTCAAGTTTTTTTACCCCATCCGAACCATTTTCAGTATATAATACGTGGTCAATATTAATAGAAACAATAGCTGAATTAAATTTCACATCAATTAATCCGTTTTGAATTGCTTCATTTATTCTTTCTGAATTCTTGACTTTCAGCCTGCTAAATGCCTCACTTCTGTATGATATTGTTACTTTGTTTTGATCAGCCAGTAATAATGCCGATTCGATAGCCGAATCACCACCACCAACTACAAGTACTTTTTTATTTTTTATTTCTTCCGGTTCCAATAAACGGTAAGCTACTTTTTCGGTATTTTCACCGGGAACATTAAGTTTTCTAGGTGATCCTCGTCTTCCGATTGATAAAAGAACCGTTTTAGTTGTAAATTTCTCACCATTAACTGTTTCTAAATTAAAAATATCCCCATCGGGTATTATTGATTGAACTTTTGAATTTTCTTTAATGGTTATATTATTCTTAGCCAGCACGTCATGCCACAAATTAAGCAATTCAAGCTTCGATGTTTCTTTAAATTTGACCTTACCATATAAAGGTAAATCCATTGCTGAAGTCATTACTATTTTTGCGCGTGGAAATGTAAATACTGTTCCACCCAACGTGTCTTGCTCTAAAGTCAGAACTTTCAAATTTGCTTTTTTAGCAGCAAGTGATGCAGAGATTCCTGCCGGACCAGCTCCTACAACGATTAAATCGTAAGTTGCTTTTGAATCTTTCTTTAGAGTTTTAACGATATTTTCAACTGCTTCACGTCCCTGAGTAACCGCATTTCTGATTAATCCCATTCCACCAAGTTCACCGGCAACATAAACTCCCGGCACATTTGTTTCGAAAGTCGGATTCACATGTGGTAAATCTACTCCACGTTTTTCAGTTCCAATCCATAATGAAATGGCTTCAACGGGACAAGCCTGAAAACAGGCACCGTGTCCAATGCATCGGGATGCGTTAATTACTGTAGCTCTGCCATTTCTAATGCCGAGCACATCTTCTTCATGACATGAATCAACACAAGCTCCGCTTTTAATACACCTGTTTGGATCAATTACCGGATATAATGATACCGGTTCATGAGTTCCATCTGCTTTAGCCAGCTGAATTTTCACGTCGACTTCTTTGGATTCACGCGTTTGTTTTCGTATGTAAATTGCTAAAACAATGAGTATCGTCAATCCTACAAAGCCATATATTCCTATTTGAATTAATTGTTCCATTTTATTAAAATATCCATTTATATCCAAGCCAGAAAGAAACTACTACTACGTGTATAATCAAGATTATAATCATAATCAGGGCAAATGGCAAATGTGCAAAATGCCAATAATTAAAAAGATTTTTCATCTTATCTAATCGTGCAATTCTTCTGACTATCTTTTCTTCGTTTCTAATCAACCGTTTAATTTTCCTGTAATCTTTTCCCGAGATACTTTTTGATATCGATTTCAAGTGTGAAATTTTATCCGTTGATATCTCTGAGAAATTGATGTTGTATTTTTCAAGCAATTCTATATCAAGCTTTTCTTTAATTTCCTGTACTTCTAATAAACTTAATTCACGACCTTCAATTGTTCTGGGAATCTGTAAATAAAAAAACCTCCCTACAATTCCACTGGCCCAAACTATCGCCATGCTCCAGAACCCGACAGATACAATTCCTCCAAATTTAAATGAAGTATGAAACAAAATCATTATCGGTCCTAAAGTACACATAAATATGTGAAATTCAAGCCAGTATTTCAAAACACCTATTCTCGAAAAGATTTGAAATCTTTTACGAATCATGTAAGAAAACAAGCCAAAAAGCATAATAAAACTGCCTAAAATGCCTAAACCATGTCCGAAGAATCCGCTTGGTTTCAATTGTTGATATAGCGGACTGTAGAAACGTTCTTCAATTGGCAACCTGTAAAATGATAACCCAATATAAGTAAGCGAAACTATGGTTACTAATATTATGATTAAATAAATTGAAATTGATAGTTTGTGAACAAACGGTTTCATAAATTTTAGTCTTTTATCTTATTTTTCTTTTCAGCATTATAAGCCAATCCGATTAATGCAAAAACAAGAATTACAGCTACATAAACTCCGGCCGGAACTGCAGGTGCAGACCCCTGAGCATACGAATGCATTCCGGAGAGATAATAATTAACTCCAAAAAAAGTCATTATGATTGTGCTAAATCCAACAACAGACAAACTACTTAAAATAAACTGGTTAGTTCCATTCGGTACATTTCGTAAGTGAAGTATGGCTGAATAAACCAGAATGCTTACCAGCGCCCAGGTTTCTTTCGGGTCCCAGCCCCAATATCTTCCCCATGACTCATTAGCCCAAACTCCACCTATAAAACAACCGATTGATAATAAAAATAATCCCACAATCAACGATAGTTCAATAATATAGCTTATTTCCTGAATCGTGTCTTTCAATCGGGCAGCATTCTTTTTTGTTCGCGAAATCATCAAACCCAGATTTAAAAATCCCAACAGTGCACCCATTGCCAAAAAACCGTAACTTGAAGTTATAATTGCCACGTGAATAATCAACCAGTAGGATTTCAACACCGGAACAAGGTTCGTTATCTCAGGATTCATCCAACTCATGCTGGCAACAATAAGCGCAATGGCAGCAAGAATTCCGGTAACAGCCAGACTGATAGGTGATTTTTTGGCAAAAATCAAACCTGAAAGTGCCGAAGCCCAACCTACAAAAATCATGGATTCATATCCGTTACTCCAAGGTGCGTGGCCGGAAATATACCACCGAATTGCCAATCCAACTGTATAAATTGCAAAAACCAACAGGAAAAGGTAAAACGAATTGTTTATTATTTTTTCAAAACCAGATTTTGATTTAAAAATACTAATCAGATGAAATACGAGTAAAATTAAACCTATAAAAGTATAAATATAAGCCAGTTGATTAAATACATTCAACTTATTGTAGGTAACTTCCAGATTGACTTTGGTATTGGATGGCAGATTATTTCCGCCATTTTGAACCTGATATTTTTTTATCAAAATCAATGCTTCTGTTGCCGGTGCCCAATTGCCAGTTGAAAATGCTTCATTGGCAACTTTCAAATAATTCTGAAGTAAAGTTTCCGGAGAATTTGGATCAATAGTATGAGCAATAGTTGAATGTTTTCCCATCATTGAATTCAACTGTTCTTCGGTCATTCCGCCCATTCCCGGTGGTGGAGTCATTCCTTCCATTCCTTCTTTTAATGGTGGAGCTTTAACTGTTCCCGCTTCTGCCATGCCATCTGCCATAGGCATACTGCCCATTCCTTCCATACCGGTCATTCCACCACCAGCAGGACAAACCTGACCATTAGCGGTTGTAGTAATCGTTGTTTTTGCAGTAACCCATTTGTCTTTTTCGCGACCCTGAACCGGGAAAAGATTCAACATGTTGCCATTAAATAGTTGATAGCAAATGTTGATACGTTCGTCAACATTAATTAATTCTTTGTCGTATTCATTTCGAATGGATTGATCTTTTTGATAAACTTTATCTACCTGATCTTTGAGGCGGTAAGTACCATTTTCCGGATTAAATAACTGATTAAATGAAATATACGTTTTAACCGCACCTAATTCTTTAGCCAGTTGTTCATTCCGAACTTTAATAATTGGCTCATTTTGCCATGAAGATGGGTTTGCAACCATGCCTAAAATAACTTCCGAAGCAGACATTTTGTTATAAGAATCTTTTTTGGAAATTTTGCGTAAAACGTCTGAAGCATAGGTATTGAATGGCTCAATTCTTCCCTGAACTTCATCCTGAATTAATAAGTTGTTCAACTCATTCAGATGTGCTTTTTTATTAGTTTCGGCATTTGTTGCAAATAATGAACCGGAGATAGCAATCAATCCGGCTAAAATGATAGCCTTACCGGCTTTGCGTTTCAATTGTAATTCGTTACTCCAGCGTAAAACTGTTCGGAAACGGCTGTTCTTATTGAAGAACGTCAGTAACATGCCTATCGCCATTAATAAATAGCCAGTATAGGTTATTGTGGTGCCCCAGTAATCATGGTTTACAGATAAAATAGTTCCTTTTTCGTCGGTGTCGTATGAAGATTGGAAGAATCGGTAGCCACGATAATTTAAAATGTTGTTCATAAATATCCGGTATGGTTTAACAATCTTTTTTTCGGTATCAGTTACTATAATTTCACTTGCAAATGATGACGGACTATTAGAGCCCGGATATCGATCCAACTGAAAAGCATTTAATGTGATGTTGAATGGCAATTTGCGCATCAACATACCGTAAGAAACCGAAACTTTCACGTCGTTTAACTGACAGGTTGCAGGTACGAAACTTTCACTTCCTGAATCAAATACGTTAATTCGTTTAGTTGTGTTTCCGTCGCTGACTTTAAATATGATGGCATTTTTTCCCTGTTGTTTAATCCCTGATTTGTTCATATCCGGAGTCATTTGAGTAAGGGTTTTCTTTGCTTTTGGCATAAACTGTTTTAATACAAATATCAAATTTGCAGCTTTGTAAATGATTCTTTCGTCAGCAGGAGTAATGGTTCCCGGTATAACTTGTGACTCTGTTTTTTGCATCATACTCGATTTAGTTATTGGCAATGTGCTTTTGAAAAACATCTGATCATTTACAACAGAAAATGTAATATCTGCTTTATTGGTATTATTAAATGCAAAGGAAATGTCTTCAAACTTTGTTGTTTCTCCATTAAGTAAGACTAAATCCATTCCTCCCATACTTTGGTGATTCATTACAAAAAGTGATACGGCCGGTTCGCCCTGATTGTCGGGGACAACAGTTTCAACTGCATTTGGTACATAAAGCTCATTTTCAATAGTTAATGTCTTTCCGCCAATCTGTACCTTTTCCGAAAAATCGGTCGAAGTATTTTCCGAGAAGGTGGCTTCGGTGGCTTTTTCGCGTATTTCGCCTTTATACTCCGCGGTTATACTTATAGATGTTTTATCAGATGTAATTTCGTTGGTTGTTTCGCCCTGACGGATGTGCATAACGCCTTCATAACCAAAATACCGGGTAATAGCAGCACCGGCAAGCATTAATATAAATGCAAAATGGAAAAGCAGCACGCTGAATTTCTTTTTATTTAAAATCTTATACCGAATGACACTTCCAAGCAGGTTAATCACAAGCAACGCCAGTAAAACTTCGAACCATTTGGCATTATACACAACGGACTTTGCATATTCTGTGCCTGAGCTGCTTTCAGCAAAAGTGGCATACGCGATACTTGCTCCAAAAATCACCAGTAATATTACACTGGTAAGCATTGAGAAGAGAATGTCATTCAGTTTTTTCATAAAATAGAATCGTTTTATTTTGAAATTATATTAATTCGTACATCTTAGCATAGAGCTATAACTAATTATTATGCAAAGATATTTTAAAATTGCAGTAAATTTCCGCTTTATTAGTGTTATTTTTAATTTATAATTAAAACAAATAAACCCTGAAACCCTTTCCCACAAGGTTTTTCCAATCAATTAAATGCATTTAAAGCAGCGGTTGGTCTGCCGGAATTATCAAATGCACCAAGTGAATAACTATTCCAGTTATTATTACACTCCGGCTCCCAATAAAATACGCCCAAACCTTTGCCGTTAGGAATGGATATCGTTTTATTAATAATATCAGTGAGAAAATTAAATGCACTGCCGGGTGAATCCCAACTCATTCCCACTTCACAAATCATTACTTCTTTTCCGTAACGGCTTATCATATCACTCATGTTGGTAAGACAGGCATCATCCATTACATTCCAGTTAGTAGGCGACGGATAAAGCGACATTCCGATAACATCCCATTTACCGCCGTTGGCTGCCAAACCGTCAAATAACCAACGGAAAAGTCCGTTATCATTACCGTTTTGAACATGAACAATTACTTTTGCTTTTGGAAAAACTGCTTTTACAGCATCATATCCGGCATTATTGAGTGCTGCATAGTTAGCCATATTGGTGGCTGCTTTACCATCTTCCCAAAGCATACCGTTACCTGTTTCGTTGCCCACCTGAACCCATTCGGGAGTAATTCCTTTATTTTTCAAACTGTCCATCACCTCGGTAGTATGATGCGCAACGGCAGTTTTTAAATCGGCAAAGCTCAGTGTTGACCAGGCAGCCGGTTTTTTTTGTTTCAAAGGATCGGCCCACGAATCGCTGTAATGGAAGTCAATCATAATGCGCATTCCGAGGTTATTGGCGCGAATGGCTTTTGCCAACATGTCCTGAGCGTTGCACCAACCGTCGGTTGGATTGACCCAAACCCTTAAGCGAATGGAATTCATTCCCAAACTTTTTAGCAAAGTCATGCATTCGGTTGGAGTACCTGCTGCATTGTAAAACAATTTGCCGTTTGATTCCATTTGAGTCACCCAACTTACATCAGCCCCTTTGGCAAATGGCGGTGGAGTAGGAGGTACCTCAATTGGATCTTTCCCCTTGCATCCTGAAAAAAGAATTAAAAAAAGAATTGCGAAAAAAATATGCTTTGTCCTCATTGCTAAATCGAATTTGGTATAAACTATAAACTGCCAACTATAAATTGTCAATTATTTAAAAGCATCCAGTGCTTTGGTTGGTTTTCCGTCGTCGCCCCAGGCACTCAGTCCGTAATGACTCCAACTGCGTGCGCCTTCCGGTTCCCAGTAAAATACGCCCAGCCCTTTTCCATTGGGAACGGCTTTTACCTTTTCCAGCACGGCTTTCAGCATATCGTAAGTGTTTTGCACTTTAGTGTCTTCGCCGCCCACTTCCACCACCATCACTTCTTTGTTGTAGTTGGCTGCCATATCTTTCAGGTTTTGACCCAAATCTTCAATGGAAAGCGTGTAATCGGGATTGCCATCGAGCCAGTAAGGATAATACGACATGCCAATAACATCGAATTTTGCTCCGTTTTTTATGGCAGCATCAAACCACCAATTGAATAACTTTCGGTTATTGCCCTGATCCACATGAAGAATGACTTTCGTTGTCGGGCTTACGGCTTTAATGGCATCATAACCTTTGTTGATGAGCTGCGCCAGTTGCGGCCAATTGTCGGTATGACCTTCGGGATAAACCATGCCGGTGCGGGTTTCATTTCCTACCTGAACCCATTCTGGCGTTACGCCGGCTTTCATTAATGCCGTCATTACATCGAAAGTGTAATCGTATAACGCCTGTTTCAATTGATCGAAGTTTAATCCTTCCCATGCTTTGGGTTTGACTTGTTTGCCGGGATCGGCCCACGAATCGCTGTAATGAAAATCGATCATCACGCGCATGCCCATTTTCTGTGCCCGAACAGCCATAGCCACGGTTTCGTCCTTACTGCAATGACCAATGCTTTTGTCGCTGTTTGGGTTTACCCACGTGCGAAGGCGGATGGAATTGATGCCATGGTCTTTCAGTATTTTCAGACAATCTTCGGGTTTGCCCTCGTTGTTATAAAATTTGTAACCGGTAGCTTCCATTTGAGGCAACCAGCCTATATCGGCACCTTTAGCGAAGGGCTTTTCGGCCTGTGTGGTTGGTATGGATAACAGAAACAAGACAACAATAAGAATTTTGAGTGTTTTCATACGAATAGATTAATTTCAGGTTCAAAGGTAAAAATTTAATTTAATACAATGAACACAAATCATGAAATTATGGATTATAGCTTAATGAAATACAAACAATAACGTTGTATGATTTGTTTTTGGAAACACTCTACAAAAGTAAAATTTTAGCAAAACCATACCAATAGGAATAATGCTAAAACTGATATGGGAATTATTTACTAAACGAAATAGGAGTTTGTCCTAAATGAAGAGTTGGAAGGCCTCAAAACAACTAACCCCACTCATGTTTTTCAACAAAGTGGGGTTTGTTTTAATAAATGAATTAGAAATCGAGATTTGCTTTTAATGAAAAGATTCTTGGACGGGGATAAAATCCATAATCCACACCACTTGGTATTTCGGGGTCAACACCTTTATAACCGGTAAGGGTAAATACATTTTGTACAGTAGCGGTAAGTTTCAAATTTACACCTTTACTTATCTTGCCAAAATCAAAGCCAACGTTGAAATAATCCATTTTCAGGAAGGATGCATTTTCTACATAGTAACTTGAATCATAATGAGAAGTTTTGAAACCGGTGTTTAAGTAATCTGTTGATATATTTCTCAGATATCCTAAATCGGCTGGTTGTTGATAAAATGCAAGTTGTGCATTGGTCTCGTTGTAAACATAATTGCCTATATTTGCTCTGAATGATACTCCTGCAGTCAATCTCCCATACGTAATGAGGGAGTTTAATCCTAACAAACAATCAGGTGCTGGCGAATGATAAGCTATTTTGTCATCACTATTAATGACTCCATCGGCGTTAGTATCAACGTAAAGACCTTCAATAGGCTTTCCAGTTGACGAATATTCCTGATTATAAACCCAAAACATATTGGGGGTACTTCCATCTTTTATATAACTGTCAACAGTTGATAATGTATTCCATATTACCGAACCGTTTTTGCTAAAGTCGTTAATTATTGTTTTTTGATAAGCTGCATTCAAACTTATCGACCAAACTATTTTATTTGTCATTATAGGAATAACATTAACAGTAAATTCACCACCGCTGCAATTCAATGTACCTCCGTTGTCAATCCTTCCGTAACCTTTTAATAAAATTGAGCTTCCATACATTTCTAAATAGGAATCGAGTAAAAGGTTTTTAGTGGTACGATTATAAAAATCAATTTTTCCAGAA